>JAFLEC010000006.1 GCA_017302095.1 Lysobacterales bacterium
GCACTCCCGGCTAGAGCCGATGCGGATGGGACAACGCGCTGCCTGCCCCACGCGGGTCATGCCGGCGCGTCGGCGGCGCGGAAATGCGCGAGCTGGTCGGCATGCGCCTTGCGGAACGCGGGGCGGTCGGTGATCCGCGCGACGTAGGCCTCGGTCGCCGGGCGATCGCCGCGCTCGCGGACCTTGCGCACGCGCAGCACGTCGGCCATCACCAGGTCGGCCACGGTGAAGCGGCCGGCGGCGAGCCACGCGCGATCCGCGAGGACCGCCTCCAGCTGGCCGAGGCGCTTGTCCAGCCATGCGCCCAGCGGGTTCTCCAGCTGTCCCGACACGGTCAGGAACCACCACGGCACGCTGACCATCTCGATCGAATTGAGCGCGGCCATGACCCATTGCAGGGTGTCGGCCGCGGCGACCGAGTCGCGCGGCATCAGGCGTTCGTCCTTGCCCGCGAGGTGCAGCAGGCAGGCACCGCTCTCGAACAGGCGGACATCGCCGTCCTCCAGGAACGGCACCTGCCCGAACGGCTGCGCGTCGAGGTGGTTGGTCTCGCGCCCGCGGAACGGCACGGTGCGGACCTGGTAGGGCAAGCCGGCTTCCTCGGCGGCCCAGCGCAGGCGCAGGTCCCGAACGAAACCGCGCGGGCCTTCGGGCACCCAGTCGTAGGTCCAGATGGTGGGGATGGTGGCCATCGGCGCAGCTTACCGCTGCGGTCGCCGCGCGCCACTGCCCTGCCGTGCATGCCCGCATCCGCCTTGGCCGCGGGCGCCGGCGGATTGCGTATTTCCCACGCATGACCCCGACCTCCTCGCGCGTCCTCGGCATTGGCCTGATCGTCCTGCTGTCCCTGCTCGCGGTGTGGCGATCCGCGATCGGTACCGCCCGGGACGGCTTCAGCATCGACGAGGGCTGGCACATCGTCGCCGGCACCAGCTACGCCCGCGGCGAGGGCTACCACCTCAATCCCGAGCACCCGCCGCTGGTGAAGCGTTGGGTCGGTGCGTGGATGCCGGACAGCTTCAAGCTGCGCCCGCCACAGGTGTTGAAGGAGAAGGAAGCAGAGCGCCGCTGGGTCCAGGAAATCATGTACCAGGACAACGTGCCCGCCGCGGCACAGGCGGTCTCGCGACCGGCGATGTGGACGCTCAATGGCCTGCTGCTGGGGATCCTCGGCCTGCTGCTGTGGCGCGCGTTCGGCCTGGCGTGGGCGGCCGGCACCCTCGCCTTCCTCGCACTGGAGCCCACCGTCGCCGCGCACCTGCCGGTGGTGATGACCGACCTGCCGCTGGGGCTGACGCTCGCGATTGCTGCGCTGTGCGCAGGCCTGCTGGCGACCACATGGCGCTGGCGCTGGGCCGCAGCCACCGGCCTGGCGATGGGCCTGGCGCTGACCGCCAAGCATTCGGCGCTGGCCGGCCTCGCCGGGCTTGCGGTGATGCTGGTCGCCACCGCGGCGTGGGGCCTGCGGACCTCACCGCGCGAAGCCCTGCGTCGCATCGCGATGGGCGCCACCGCCGCCGCACTCGCGCTGGTCGTGCTGTGGGGCGCGTACGACTTCCGCTTCAAGGCGGATCCGGACGGCCGCGACCACTACAACCGCCCGATCGCGGAGAAGATCGGCGAGCTGCGGCTGCCGCACTGGAAGCAGTCGCTCGCCTTCGCCGATCGCCACGCGCTGCTGCCGGAATCCTACCTGTGGGGCCTGGCCGACACCGTGCGCACCGGCGTCGAAGGCCGCAGCAGCGGGCTGTACCGGATCTGGGGCACGCTGTACGAAGGCGAACCGCCGTGGTTCTCGTGGCCGGCGATCATCGCGTCGAAGCTGCCGCTGGCATTGATGGCGCTTGCGCTCGCCGGCCTGGTGGCCAGCCTGCGCGCCGCGCGCGACACCCGTGTCCGCTGGCCATTGCTGGCGATCGCCCTCGCCTGCGCCTTCCACATGGCCGCACTGGTCGGCTCCGGCGGCGTGTGGGGCGGCGTACGCCATGCGCTGCCGGTGGTCGTCGGCTTCGCGATCTTGGCCGGGGCCGTGCTCGACTGGGCCTGGCGGCGCCGCTCGCGCACCGCGCTGGCGCTGGTCGCCGTCCCCTACGTGGCCGCGTTCGCGATGACGATCCGCGAACCCAGCGCGTGGGAGTACCACAACGAGCTGGTCGGCGGCACCGCCAATGCCTATCGCTATTTCGACAACGAGGGGATCGGGCTCGGCCAGCGCTACCCGCAACTGCGCGACTACTACCACCGGGTGATCGCGCCCTCGGGCCTGCCGCTGTATTCGCGCTTCGCGCCGGAGGAAATCCTGCGCGCCGACCGCATCGCGTACCGCCGCCAGGTCGAGACCCTCGACGACACCAACGTCGATGGCCGCCTGACCGGCTGGTTCGTGATGGGCATGAACGCGCTGCTGCCGGTGCCGCAGGCCGACTGGGATCCGAAGCGCGACCTCAAGGGCCGCGTGCTGGTCGCGCGCTTTGGCCCCCTCGGGGTCTGGAAGGGCACCCAGAACGATCCGCGCGGCCGTGCCGAAGCCATGGGCAGCCGCGTCTGGGACTACATCTACAAGGAAAACGGGCAGGACTGGGCCAAGGTGGCGCTGCGCCTGGAGGAAGTGCTCAAGCAACTGCCGATGGCGGTGCCGGGCTACTTCGAGCTGGGCAACGCCTACCTGCGCCTGGGCCGTCGCGAGGACGCGATCCGCGCCTACAACGGCATGTTCGTGCAGAAGCAGATGCCGATCGATCCACTCGTGGCCAAGCAAGTGCATGCGCAAATCGACGCGCTGAAGGCCGGCACCCCGCTGGCGCAGCTCAAGCCGCTGCGCAATCCCTGGCTGGAGTGAGCGCCCCGATGCGGCCGAGGCCCGGCAGCGCATGTCGATCCGCGGCCGCACCGTTCGTCGTACAGGCAATCAACCCGCGAGTGCCGCCATGAACGACGCCCTGCCGCGCCTGTACGCCCACCCGTTCTCGTCGTATTGCCAGAAGGTGCTGGTGGCGTTGTACGAACACGGCACACCGTTCGAGTACCGCCACCTCGAACACGACGGCAACGGCGCTGCACTGGCGGCGCTGTGGCCGATGAAGCGCTTCCCGGTGCTGGTGGATCGGGGGCGCACGGTGCTGGAAGCCAGCTGCATCATCGAATACCTGCAACTGCACCATCCGGGCCCGACCCGGCTGATCCCGGAAGACGGCGATGCAGCGCTCGAGGTGCGGATGCTGGACCGCTTCTTCGACCAGTACGTCGCCACCCCGCAGCAGAAATTCGTGTTCGACGCGCTGCGTCCTGCCGAGCAGCGAGACCCTTACGGCGTGCGCGAGGCGGCGGCGATGCTGGACACCGCCTACGCCTGGCTCGATGCGCACATGGAAGGTCGCACTTGGGCCGCCGGCGAGGCTTTCAGCCTGGCCGACTGCGCCGCCGCACCGTTCCTGTTCTACGCCGACTGGACGCACGCCATCGACCCGCGCTTCACGCGTGTCCACGCCTATCGCCGGCGGTTGCTGGCGCGGCCCTCGTTCCATCGTGCGATGGAAGAGGCCCGGCCGTATCGCCACTACTTCCCGCTGGGCGCCCCCGATCGCGATTGAGCCCGTCGGCTATTCGCCCAGCTCGGGATCCAGCAGCAGCAGCGAGGCCGCGGCGGCGGCGAGGTACACGCGCTGGCCGGCGTCGAGGCCATCGGCCAGGTGCACGCGGCCGGCGTTGACCACGTCGACCACCGCGACCGTGTCCTTGCCGAGGCCGACCCGATAGGCGGTGGGCGTGCCGGACGACCAACGCGACCCGGCGTAGCCATGCACGCTCTCGACCGCGTAGCGGGCGCCCCACGGCGCCAGCAGCGACCCGGACATGCGCTGGCCCATGCGTCCGAGCTGCAGGCGCTGTGGTTGCTCGCCGTCCATGCGCAGGCCGCAGTCGAGCATCGGCCCGTCCACCGCGCCGACATCAAGCTCCACGCGCCGCGACGCCGAGCCGATCCCGACCCACGACGCGCGGGTGACGCATTGCACCTCGACCGGCGCCTCGCCGCGCGCGACCAGGGTGAAGGCGACCGGCTTGGTGGTGCGCTTGAGGTCGGCGACCGCGAACGGCAGCGTCCACGAGAACGTGTCGCCCTCGCGCATCTCCAGCGCGCTGTAGGGGCCGAAGCGCACCGGCTCGTTGAAGCGACGCGGCGAATGCCCGCTCACCGGATAGGCGGTCGCGCGGGCGGCGAAGTCGTCCGGCAACGCCGCCTGCAGGGTGCTGCACGAGGTCGTGGCCAATGCCGCGGCGCACAGGCCGATGAAGACGAGCGCGCGATCGAAAGCCGGGAACGCCTGGTGCATGCACGGAGTCCGTCAAGGGAAGGCGTGAAGCCTAGCCGAGCGATCCGGCGTTCCGGTCTTGCGGCGCGCCCCGCGGCGGCATGCCGTTCAGCGCGCAGTGGTGGACGAGGACGGCGGGCGCGGGGCTTCCACGGCGACATCCGCGGCCACCTGTTCCCCGGTCGGATGGCCCGGCATCGGCGGTACCAGGAGGTCCTCGAGGAAGAATGCCGACAGCTCCGTGCGCCCCGCCAGCCCGGACTTCGCATACACCGCCGCCGACTGCGCACGCACGGTCTTTTCCGCCGTACCGCGCGCGCGGGCGATGTCCTTCAGGCTCAATCCCTTCAGCAGCAGGAAGGCGATGTCCTTCTCCGCCGCCGACAACTGCCACAGGTCGAGCTGGTGGTCGATCGAGCGCGCCAGCCCATCGACGTGGCGCCGCGCCTGCGCCTGCCAGGCCGCGGCCTGCGCACGGAACGCGGTGAAGTCGCGGGCCTGCGTGGCCAGCCTTCGGCGCATGGCCAGGCTGTCCCGCAACAGGTAGAACGCCCCCGCCAAGGCCGCAAGGCCGGCGGCGATCTCCAGTGCGACATGCCAGGCCGACGCCCCCTGCAGCAGGTCGGTCGCGACGTCGAAGGCCACCAGCGTGGCGATCAGCAACAGGGTGCCGACCACCACGCCGCGTTCGCGGGCGCCCAAGGGCCGGCCGCCTGCGTCGTGCCCCGCATCGGCGTCATTCGTCATCGTGTCCTTCGTCGCCGTCATCGTCGTGGGCCTCGCCTTCGGCGTGCACGCCATGTGCTTCGCCACCATCTTCGCCCAGGACGAGCCGCGTGCCGAACAGGTCCAGCGCCTGCGTCGCCGGGTCGTAGGCGCGGACCAGCGTCGCCCCGCCGGCGACCAGCAGGCCCAGCATCAGCAGTGCCACCAGTCCCCGCGCCGGCACCGCCGCCTCGGTGGAGACGCCGAACTTGCGGCCGGTGAGCATGCTCGCCGGGAGCGCGTCGCAATGCCGCAGCGCGTGCAGCACAAGGCCAGCGATGTGCAGCAAGGCCACCACCAGGAAGGTGTTGGCGACGACTTCATGGACTTCCTCGACCCATTCCGGCGCGATCCCGGTGGCCATCGCCAGCCCGCTGGCGACCATGCCCAGCGCCATCGCGACCATCACCAGGGCAGCCCAGCTGGACGCCGGGTTGTGGCCGGCCCAGCGCCGACCGCCACCGGCCACCACGCCCTTCAGGTAAGCCGCGAGCTGGCGCGGGTCCAGACTGAGGTCGGACCAGCGCGCGTGGCGGGTGCCGACCACCCCCCAGGCCAGGCGCAGCAACACCGCCAGCCCCAGCAGCAGGCCGGCCAGCATGTGCCAGGCGAAACGGGCGGATTCATCATCGACCAGGTTGGCGATGGCATAGGCCGCGGCGAACAGGCCGGCGAAACTCCAGTGGAACACCCGCGTGGGCAGGTCGTAGACGCGCACCGTCGACATCGCAGTTCTCCGTTGGGGGAGCCTGCAGGCTGCGCCGCCGGCCGCTGGCCGGCATCGGGCAAATGCCGCATCCGGGCCGTCGCTGGACGTGTTGGTGCATGCGCCGCATGCCAGCCGGACGCCGCGTCAGCATGCGACGGGATGCGACGCCAGGAGGGGCCCGATCGCGCAAACCTCGGCCCAGCAGCTAGGCATGCTCAGGCCCGAGCGTCCTGGCGGCAGCGCCCCGCGAAAGCCGCGATCCTTCCCACGGCGGCATCGGCGCTGGGCAACTGTCCGGCATGCAGCTGGTACACGTGCCAACGCCCTTCCGCCACTTCCAGCGTGCTGTCGACCCCCGCCACGCGCAGCGCCGCATCCAGCGCGCGCGCCTGCACGCACAACAGTTCGTCGGTGCCGCATTGCAGCAGCACCGGCGGCAGGCCGCGCAGGTCGGCCAGCACCGGCGACACCCGTGGGTCATCGACCGCACCCGCCGAATAGTGCGCCGCGCAGGCCTGCATCCAGTCCGCGGACAGCATGGCCTCGCCGGGCACCGGGGGAGGTTGCTGGGCGGCGCGCAGGTCCACCCAGGGCGACAGCAGCACGAGACCGAGTGGCGGCTTGCGCCCACGGTCGCGCAGCTGCAGCGCCAGGGCCAGTGCAAGGCCACCGCCGGCGGAGTCGCCCGCGAGCAACACCGGTCCTCGTGCGGACAGCGCGTCGTACACCGCCCACGCATCCTCCAGCGCCGCCGGGAACGGATGCTCGGGCGCGAGCCGGTAGTCGGGCACGACCACCGGCAGGCCGCAGGTGCGCGCCAGCCAAGCAGCCAGCGGCCGATGCGTGCGCGGCGATCCCACGCAGTAGGCACCGCCATGCAGGAACAGAAGGGTGCAGGAAGCCGCGGCGATGGCGGCACGCTCCTCCCAGCGTTCCACCACCACCCCCGCTTCGGTCGCGTCGCGACGTGCGATGCCACGCGGCAAGCGGCCGATGCCCGACAACATCCCCAACCAACGGCGCTGCCACGCCAGCGGCAAACGAGGCGACAACGCGGGCTTGAGCAGCAGGCGCAACGTGCTGCGCAGCGTGAACGCCATGAGGGTGTCGCCGAGGAGCATCGCGCAGGTCCGGTGCCAAGGAGGCGCGAGCATAGGTGGCCGCCTTCGTCGCACGCCCGGTCGCCTGCCAGGAGATGGGACGCACGCACGGGATTCGGTGTCGGGTGCCGCGGACCGTGGCATCCGCCCCTTGGTGCCCCACGCTCAGGGGGTGCCCAGCACCCCGAGCGCGGCATAGGTCATCGCTTCCACGCCGGCCTTGATCGAGGCCTCGGCGTCGATCCGGAACAACGGCGAATGCGAATCCGCCCAGTCGCCCGAGGCGAGGCGCTCGGGCGGGGTGCCGCCGACCTCGAAATACACGCTGGGGATCGGCGGGTCGATGCCGACCAGGTCCGGGAAATCCTCTGCGCCCATGTCGGTCTGCCGCCACGGCACGAAGACGTCCTCGCCCATGCCCGCCTGCATCGCCGCGCGCACGCGCCGGGCCAGCGCCCCGTCGTTGGTGGTGGTCGGGGCGCCATCGTCGTGCACGCGCACGATCGGCAGCAGGTCCTCGGCCACCCCGGACGCGCGGGCGGTGTTCAGCGCCACCCGTTCGATGCTCTTCAGCAACTGCGCACGGGTCGCCTCGGTATTGGCGCGCACGGTGATGTCCAGCCGTGCCTCGTCGGAAATCACGTTCGGCGCGGTGCCGCCGCGGAACGCGCCGACCGTGATCAGCGCAGGCTCGATCGGCGAGACCTCGCGGGTCACGATGTTCTGCAGCGCGAGCACGATCTGGCTGCCGATGACCACCGGGTCGTTGCCCAGGTGCGGCGAGGCGCCATGGGTGGCCTTGCCGCGCACGGTGATCGTCACCGTGTCCGCGCTGGAATACATCAAGCCGTCGCCGAAGGCGATCTTGCCGGCCGGATACTTGGGGATGACATGCAATGCCAGCGCCGCATCCGGCCTGCCGAAACGCCGGAACAGGCCATCGGCGACCATGCCCTTGGCGCCGCCGCCGTTCTCTTCCGCCGGCTGCCCGACCAGCATCAGGGTGCCGTGCCAACGCGCGCGCATCGCCACCATGCGCCGGGCCAGGCCGACCAGGCTGGTCATGTGCATGTCGTGGCCGCAGGCGTGCATCACCGGCATCTCCTCGCCCTCCAGGTTCACCTGGCGACGAGTCGACGCGTACGGCAATCCACTCTTCTCGACCACCGGCAGCGCGTCCATGTCGGCGCGCACCAGCAGCGTGGGGCCCGCACCGTTGCGCATGATCGCCACCACCCCGGTCTTGCCGACGCCGGTGGTGACCTCGAAGCCGAGCGCGCGCAATTCGCCCGCCAGCCGCTTGGCGGTCTCGACCTCCTGCAGCGACAACTCCGGGTTGGCATGGAAATGCCGGAACAGCGCATCGAGGAAGGGGTAGTCCGCAGCAACCGCCTCCTTCACCTCGTCGGCCGCGGCGGTGCCGAACGGCACCAGCCCAAGGCAACACCAGCAACAGAGTCGAATCCACGCGCGCATGCCGATCCCCGTTTGCGGGCAGCCGACGCGCCATCGCGGTCGCGGCGCGGCCATCCCCCCGTGCCCACCTTACCCGCAAACGCGATGGCGCCGCGAGGGGCGCCGCGGGCCATGGCGAAGGCGGGAAGCGCCTCAGTCGCGCAGCTTGGGATCGCGGGCGGCGATGGCGGCCGCCGAACGCAGCGCGGCCACGTACACCGTGCGGAAGCGTCCCGCTTCCTGCGCTGCGGCCTCCAGGCCCTGCAGGTACGCCTCCATCAGGTCGCGGGCGTTGTAGTGGTGGCTCAGCGCTTCCATCGACCTTGCCACCGCATCGCGCAGGTGCCAATCGACGTTCACCCCACCCTCTGCCTGCCGGGCGAGATCGACGATCGCCAGCACATGCGGCGTGACCAGTCCGGCAACGGTAGCATTCATGGCGGCGTCCTGCGGTACGGCGGGGGAGCCCCAAGGATAACCGGCGCCTGCGTCGAGGACCGGCCAACTCCGTCGCCACGTTGTCGATCGGCGCCTCCCCCGACCGTCATCCGGTCAGGGCCGCCGGAAACTGGCGCCCGCCCTTCCACCAGGAGCACCGCCATGAGCCCCAAGAACACCATCTGCCTGTGGTTCGACAAGGACGCGCTGGACGCCGCGACCTTCTACGCCGCGACCTTTCCCGACAGCGCGGTGGCGCGGGTCACCCGCGCGCCCGGCGACTATCCCTCCGGACATGCCGGGGACGTGCTCACCGTCGAGTTCAGCGTGCTCGGCATCCCCTGCCTCGGCCTCAACGGCGGGCCGGCGTTCCGGCACAGCGAAGCCTTCTCGTTCCAGGTCGCGACCGACGACCAGGCCGAGACCGACCGTTACTGGAATGCCATCGTCGGCAACGGCGGCCAGGAGAGCGATTGCGGCTGGTGCAAGGACCGTTGGGGCCTGTCCTGGCAGATCACCCCGCGCGTCCTCGGCGAGGCGATCAACAATCCCGACCCGGCGGTGGCCAGGCGCGCCTTCGAGGCGATGATGCGGATGCGCAAGATCGACGTCGCCGCGATCGAGGCGGCGGTGCGCGGCGACTGAGGCGCCGCCGCGGTCAGGCAGAGGCGTCGTCCTTGCCCGCCGCGAACTTCGACAGCAGCTTCTTGCCCTCGGCCGACTGCGCCAACGCCTCCAGCATGCTGGCCACGGCGGTGCCGCCATCGGCGGAGAACAGGTCCATCACGCTGGACAGGCCCTTACCCGGCGAGCCGGCGTTGGAGATGACCTTCACGTCGGCCGACTTCAACGCCTCGGCCTGGGCGATGCCCACCGCCTGCGCGGCTTCGATGTTGCGCACGCCCAGCAGGTACTCCTGGTAACCCTTGTCGCTGCCGATCTTCTCGGCCAGCTTGATCTGCGCATCGACCGGCGCCATCAGGATCGCGGTCTCCGCCGAGCCCTTGGCGTTGCCCTCGGCCGCGATGCCCTCGGCGTTGCGCTTGGCCGCCTCCAGCTGGCCCTCGGCGGTGAGCACGGTCTGCTGCTTCTGGCCTTCGGCGGACACGATCGCCACCTGCTTGTTGGCCTCGGCGGACACCACCGCCACCTGCTTGGCGGCATCGGCGTTCACCAGCGCCACGTCCTTGGCCTGGGCGGCGGCGATCACCGCCGCCTCGCGGTTGATCTCGGCGCCGCGCACGGTCTTCACCTGCACCACGTCCATCTCCTTGGCCGCGGTCTCGCGCTGCTGCACCTTCACCTGCTGCGCCGCCTGCTCGTTGGCCACGCCCACGTTCTTGTCCTTTTCGGCGGTGCGCAGGCCCACCTGTTCGGCGGCCTGCTGGCGCGACATCTCCACCTCGCGCTTGGCCGCGATCTCGGCCATCTCGGCCTGCCGGCTGTTGTCGGCCACCACCAGCCGCGACTCGCGGGCGATGCCCGAGGTGCGCTTGGCCATGATGTTCTGGATGACGTCGCTTTCCTTGGCGTCGCGGATGTCCATCAGCTCGATGTTCTTGATCGCCTCCACGCCCCAGCTGGCCAGTTGCGGCTCGACTTCCTTGGTGAAGGCTTCGCCGAAGCGGCTGCGGTCCAGCATGATCTGGTCGATCTCGTGCGCCGCCAGCACCGTGCGCACCGAGCCCTGCACGATCGCGGTGAGCTGCTCCTTGAGCTCCTCGAACGAAGCCACGCGCTGCGCGGCGGTGTTGGAATCGCTGATCCGGAAGAACGCCATCACGTGCACCAGGAACGGGACGCGTTCCTTGTCGTAGGCCGCGTACTCGGGGAGGTCGATGGCGAAGTTCGACACCGGCAGGGTGACCCGGGTCAGGCCCACCAGCGGCAACCGCGACGGCCATTCGTAGTACGTGTTGCTGGCGAAGCCCTTGCCGTACGACACCGTGTCCTTGCGGGTCTGGACGATGTGCACCTCGTTCACCGGCACCACCCGGCGCAGGCCGAGGATCCACGCGAACGAGGCGGCGCCGACGAGGATGACGACGGCCAGGCCGATGAGCAGGAACAGGGACAATCCGAGCATGGGGGCGCTTCGCCGGTGGAGGGAGTCGCCGACAGTATAGGCGGCGTGCGCGGCGCCCCAGGCCTCGCAAAATTCCACAGTCGCACGACGCCGCACGACGGACGCTCCGCTCGCGACAGCGCCGCATGCAACCGCCGCCCGTGCCTCCGTATCCCTATGCCGGCCCGCATCGCGACGCGCCGCTGCGGAATCGTGCCCATCCCACACCGCGCAGGAAGCCCATGAAACCGTTCGTGATCGCCACCGCATTGCTCGCACTGTCCGCCACCGCCACCGCCGATGCCGCACCGGCCACGGCACCGCGCGAGGCCATCCAGTCGCTGGTCGAACGCCACGCCGCGCTCGACCTGTTCTCGGGCTCGGTGATCGTCGCCAGGCACGGCGAGATCGTCTTCTCCGGCGCCTATGGCGAGGCCAACAAGGACCACCGGATCCCGAACCGGCTGGACACCAGCTTCAACATCGGCTCGATCGGCAAGTCGGTCACCGCGGTGGCGGTGATGCAGCTGGTGGAAACCGGCAAGCTGCGCCTCGACGACACCCTCGCCAAGGCCTTGCCCGGCGTGCCGTTGCCGAACAGCGACCGGATCACGATCCAGCAACTGCTCAACCACTCATCCGGCCTCGGCGACTACATGGAACACGCGGACTACCCGCGCCGGATGGCCGGCATCCGCACCATCGCCGACATCCTGCCGCTGATCCAGGCGGAGACACCGGCATTCGCGGCCGGCGAACGCTTCGGCTATTCGAATTCGGGCATGGTGGTGTTAGGCGCGGTGATCGAACACGCCAGCGGCCTGCGCTATCCGGACTACCTGCAACGCCACGTGTTCGGTCCCGCCGGGATGACCGCCACCCGCCTTGCGCAGGAGGACGAGGTCCTCGCCCACCGCGCGATCGGCTACCTGCCGGACCCCGATGGCGGCATGCGCGCCAACGTGCGCGCGATCATGCCGGCCTCCGCCGATGGCGGCCTGCACACCACCGCGCCCGACCTGCTGCGCTTCGACCGCGCGCTCACCGGCAATGCGCTGCTCAGCGCCGACAGCCGGCAGCGGATGTTCACCCCGGTCGGCCCGGTGCCGTTCTACGCCAGCGGCTGGTTCACCAAGCGCGTCGGCGGGCACCTGGCGGTCGGCCACGGCGGCGGTGCGCCCGGCATCAACGCGGAATTCCGTCGCTATCCGGACGACGACGCCACGGTGATCGTGCTGTCGAACTACGACATGGGCGCGACGCCGCTCGCCGAAGCCATCGAGCAGGCGCTGTTCGGGTTGCCGTACACCCTGCCGACCCGCGCCGACGCCGACCATGCGCGCGCCGAGCAGTTCGTCGAACAGGGCCATGCGACGGCCGCGCTCGCCCTCTTCGATCGCCTCGGCGCCGGGTCATCGCCGCACCTGCCCTCGCTGTACGCCGGCGCGAAGCTGCGCATCGACGGCAAGACCGACGTGGAGAAGGCGCTGCCAGCCCTGGCCCGCTACATCACCCTCGCTGGCGACGACGCGCAGCCCTCGCGTGCGGACGCGTGGTGGCGCAAGGGCAATGCCTACGAGTTGCTGGGCAAGCCCGCCGATGCCAAGGCCAGCTACGCGCAGGCGCTGGTACTGGAGCCGGCGCACGAGCAGGCTCGGAAGGCGATGGCGGGCCTGTCAGTACACCAAGGTGGGCACTAGGCAGGTGCGATGCCCGGCCTCCGGTCGCGGACACGCCGCCACGCCATCCCGACCAGCGCCACCGCGAACAGCAGGCTGCACAGCCAGCTCCCTTCCGGTCCAACGGTCCCGCCGTTCAACGCGTCGGCGCCCTGCGGTCGCAATGCCACCAGCAACGCCGGCAGGCCGGCATCGAGGCCCGTGACCGGCAACTCGAACCCGGTGGCCAGCAGCCAGTTCCAACCGGTGTGCCAGCCCATCACGCCCCACACATGGCCCTGCCGCAGTGCCCACGCGCAGGCGAACAGCGAGAACAGGAAGGACACCAGCACCACCCGCAACGGCTGGTGCGGGCTGTAGTGCAGCAGCGTGAACACCAGCGACACCAGCACCACCGCCAGTGCGATGTTTGACTTGCGCGCCAGCGTGGACAACAGCCAGCCGCGGAAGATGATCTCTTCGGTGCCCGCCTGGAACGCGAAGCCGAACAGCAGCGCTCCGGCACTGGCGAGGCTGGCGGTCGATCCCCAGGCCACGCCGACGCCCTGCGCCCGCAGGCCACCGGCGGCCCAGATCGCCGCGACCAGCAACACGATCATCGCCATGCCGATACCGAAGCCGCGCAGGGTGTCCTGCGCCGGTCGCGGGCCCGCCAGGCCGATGGTCGCGAGCGATCGCCGCTCGACGAAACGCACCCAGGCCAGCACCGCCAGCAGGGTGGGTGCGAAACCGATCCACAACAGCGCGTGCAGGCCGGCCAGGCCGATCGGATCGCCCGTCGGCGTGGACCAGTGCCGCGCCTGCATCCACCCGTCCATGGCGACGACCGGCACCGCGTTGAACAGGATCATCAGGATCGGCGCCAACCACACCCACGGCAACCAACCGCGGGCCGGCGCGGGCGAATACGGGACGAATCGCTGCATGGGAGGCCTCCGGGCGGGTGCGCCACCTTGCGGCCATGGATTGGTGGCGGCAACGCGCATGCGACGAAACCCGCGAAACAGGCGACATGGGCGATGTTTCCCGCCTTGCCCCACACCTGCCGCGTCATTCGCTACCCTCGTGCAGGCCTCGGGAGGGCGCAGCGCATGACCAGCTTCGAATTCGTGTTCGGGATGATCTCGGTCATCACTTCGCTGGCGCTGACGCGCATGCTCAGCGGCTGCACCAGCCTGTACCGGCATGCCGAACGGGTGCGGTTCTCGTGGCGGCACGGGTGCTGGACCGCGATGGCCTTGCTGTTGCTGCTGGGCAACTGGGCGGCGTTCTGGTCGATGCGCGGGATCGCGTCGTGGGACGCGCTGGACGTGCTGTCGCCGCTGCTGTTCGTCGGGGTGCTGTACGCCTTCTGCGACCTGGTGATGCCTGACCCGCCCGAGGCGGGCGAAGTTCTGGACCTGCGCGACTACCACGCCCGGCAGGGCCGTCGTTACAAGACCCTGCAGCTGGTGTTCTCGGTGCTGGCGATGCTGGTGGTCGCACGCCGCAGCGAAAGCCCCGCCGATTGGCTGGCGGGTTCCGGATTCGCGCTGGTCGCGGCCGCGTGCAGCCTCGTCGCCTTGCGGACCCGGCGGGTCTGGCTGGATACCGCTGCTGCGGTGACCTTGCTGGCGATGGCGCCGCCGTTCCTGTGGCTGCACTTGCAGGGCTTGTCGCGCTGAGAAACGGGGTCAGGGTCACTTCCGACACCCGCCTGCCAGCACGAATGCGAGGCGACGTCGAGTTGCAGGCGGCGGTGCAGTTCAAAGCGCGCCACCCGGATCGCGACCGCCTCACATCTCGGGCGTGGTCGCCTCGATCACCTTGATCGCCTCGTCGGCGCCGCGTTGCGACGCGCGGATCTCTGCCTCGGTCGGCACGGCAAATGCCTGCTCCGGTTCCGACACGACCACCGGGGGATAAGGTGGTGTGGGTGTCGCCATCAGGTTGGGCGGCGGACCCACAGGTTCCGGAAGTCGCGCGGGCGTCGCCTCCTGCACCATCGGCAGGCGCGGGGTCAGCAATGGCTTCAGCGCATGCTTGAACGCGAGGTTCAGGCACCAGAACAGCAGCACGGCACCGAGCAATCGCCACACGATCACTATGAGATCGGACTTCACGCTGGACTTCGGACGATGCGTGGGACGTCGCGATGGCACGGATACCCTGAGCGTTGGGACCGGCAACGCGGGCGCTGCCCGCGGCACCGGGGGTTCCGGCTGCGACACCACCGGCGGCTCCAACTCCGGCAACGGCCCCAGCATCGCGCGCAAGGCATCGCCATCGACCAGCTGCACATGCCCATGCCGGGTTGCGGCCTCGATGGCGGCGCGGGTGAACTCCCCGCTGGTGACCAGGATCGCCCCGTTGGCGCGCTCGTTGACCATCACCCCGAGCAATTCATGCACGGCGTTGTGGGTCACCTGGTAGGCGTTCCAGTGCTTGCTCTGCACCAGTACGCAGGCACCATCCTTGCGCAGCTTGAGGTCGATGCCGCCATCGAAGCGGCGCCCGCTGCCACCAGTGCCGACATGCTCGACTTGGTAGCCAGCGCGTCGGTAGTGGTTCGCCAGCAGGTGTTCGAGGCGATCCCATCCGATGCGACTGAGCGCATCGTTGCGCCGGTTGCGGACGGATTTCAGGCCGGCCATGGCGCGCGCTCCGCCTGCTCAGTTCAGGGTCCGGTGCCCGGGCTCGGCATCCATGCTGCCCGTCGCCTGCTCCATTGCCGCCACCCCGGCCAGGCGCTGCTGCAACTCGTCCTCGCTGAGCGCGCCTTCGCGATGCAGCCAGTTGAAGCGGTTGCGCAGTTGCACGGGGCTGTCGCCTTCGGGGAAGAAGTCGTACTCGGCCCGGAACTGCGCCGCACGCCGCTGCATCAGCTCGGATTCGATGCGGTCTGCGGTGTCGCCATGGTCCAGCACCAGCAGGTTGCCCTTGTCCGAGGGCAGCAGCCGGTACTTGGTCGGATACCCGTAATAGGCGGCCAGGCAGCCCGCGCCGAGCACCAGCCACAATCCGCCACGCGCCGGGCTTCCCTCGTTCATCGAAATCGCGAGCAGGATGCCGCCGAGGACGACCCAGAACCAGCCAGCATTGCGGAACCACACATTGCGCTCGGTCAGGGTCTGGCAGTCGCGGCTGATGTCCGTGTACGGCACCGAAAAGCTGCGGCTGCCCGAGCTGTCCTTCCACGAATAGTCCACGCGGTCCTCGTGGAACACATAGCGCGTACTGGCGCCCCCTCGCTTCTGCGCGATTTCCATTGATCGAACGTCCCTGTTGGCGTGGCGACACGATGCCCGAAATCCGCAGGCGGGAAAACGGGAAGATCGGTGCTGTGGAATATTGCCTGGCTGCCCGCTGGGCCCGTCACATCCTGGCGCCTGTTGCCCACGACCCCACGTCTGCGTGGACAATGGCCGCATGCGAACCTTCGTCTTGCGGGCCCGGGCGGCGCCCACCGACAGCCAGGCGCTGCTGGCCCAGGTCGGCAAGGACGCCCACGCCGAAATCCTGGCGCACACGCTGATGAACGCCCTGTTCGTGGCGCAGTCGCACCGCGCGGGCGTCATCGTCTACCTGGTGCTGGAAAGCACCCGCGACTACTCGCGCACGCTGCGCTTCGAGATCGACGCCATGCGCGACATCGGCGGCTTCGACGAACGCGCGCTGCTGGGCAAGGTCGCCAAGGCGCTGGATGCGTCGCGTGGGATGGGCAAGGACGAGGCGCGCCCGGTCGAACCCGGGGTGACGGTGCGCACGACCAGCTTCGAGCGACTGGTGCAGGAACTGGCCGAGGACCACCAGCTGTTCGTGATGGACCGCAAGGGCACCCCGATCCGCGAGCAGGCGTTCGCCGGCCGGCCCTGCTTCCTGCTGACCGACCACATCCCGATGCCGAAGAAGATCCTGCCCAGCCTGGAACGCCTGGGCGCGCGCAAGCTCTCGCTGGGCGGGACGATGCTGTTCGCGTCGCAATGCGTGGTCCTGATCCACCACGAGCTGGACCAGCGGGGCTAAATCGACGCGCGGGACGATGCCGTGGGGCCAGCAGCAAAGGGGTCAGAGATCATTTGCGACGGGCAAAGTGGCGCCGGAAATTGCGCTAATGGCAACCGGGACGGAGGCGGTTCAATCAACTGCCTTCGTCCCGGTTCAGCGGTTCTGGTTTCACCAGCTTTTTGTCAGTCCGCCAAGCAATACGGCAATTCGCGATACCTGCCCAACCAGCGGCGAATCCACGTGTCAAGCGTGGCCCCGGTGTAGCCCTTTTCGCAGATGTTGCGACACCAGGTCAATTGGGTGCCTACATACCCCTCGCTGGCGCAAGTGGTGGAAGACTGCGGCGCAAACACCATGACGGAGACCACAGCGTCCCTGCTCGCGCGCCCGTAGCTGACGCGATAGGTAAACGCATCGTTACCCGAGTAGCCGGCCTCGGCGGTATAGGTCGCAGTCGAGCCGTTCAAGCTCACCTGTCCATGACTGGGACCCTGGATGATCGAATACGTGAGCTGGCCGCCATTGCCGATGCTCCCGGACAACGCAACTGGAGTTGCCTGCCCAGCCTGGGCGGTGACGGAAACCGGGGCCGCGGCCAATGGTGCATACATCTGCACGAAGCGCACGCCACCATCGACTGACGCCATCAGGATCGAACCATCGCGCGACAACTTGGTGCGTCCCTCGACGAAGGAGCCGTTGCCGGTGTGATCGAACGTCGCGCCGAAATCATAGCTCCCCGTCTCGGTCAGGCTGCCCATGTCGTAGACCCGGACCTGCGACGTCGTCGCCCACGGGAAGAAGGCTTTCTGCTCCACCGGATGGTAGGCAACTCCTATTGGCTGCGCGCCGGCGTATGCGCCCAAAGTGGCGACCTTGCTGTAAGCGTCGTTGTAGACCATGGTGCCGCCGTAAGTCGGGATCGCAAACTGGCTGCCCCACTGGTCGGTGGCGATCTCGAAATTGAACCAAGAGGTGCCGTTCTGGTACAACTGGCGGTACACCACCTGACCGGTGGGGATATCGACGAGGCCCCAACGTCCATCGGAGATATTCGCCTCGGCGAAGGCGATGGTCTGGCCGTCGCCGCTCGCCGACAGCATCGTGTTCTGGCGCACGCTCGCAACCGTCGACCAGATGCCCTGGCTGGTGTCCAGCTTGCGAAGGTCAACCCAGCCGGAACCGAGAAAGGCCGATGTCGTGTAGACATTGCCATCCGCCCCGTATACGGCGGTGTACGTACCGGCCTCCATCGGCGGCCGCGGGAACACAGACTTGCTGGACTGCAGCGTGTTCAAGGAGACCAAGTGGACCCAGCCTGTGGTTTCGTCGTAGGCGGCATCCGCGACCACCAAGGTATTTCCGTCCGGCGAGAGATCAAGCCCGAGGAGGCCGCCTCCGAGCTGGAGGGGAGCCAGGAAGGTCCCGCTGGCGATGTCGTATCGCTGTACGGTGCCGGACGAAGTGATGTAAATGAGGCCACGCTTGGCGTCATGCACCATATCCTTGCGGTCTGGCACATTGATGAACGTACCATCCGCCGCGAACGCGGATGCCGACGACAGCAAGGACGCCAGCAGCACCGCAAGAGCAATTTTCGATTTGGACATGAACTCCCCTAGGATTTCGTGCGAAAAAAAAGCCGCCCTCTGGCGGCATTTGTCCAACTCTAGCGGCGAGATGTTTGTCCATCAACAGTAGAAATGCACATTGCCTGATGCAGCGCCAAGCAAGGGTTGCACGATCGGGCATCCCGGGGCATGTCACCCGCGGGGCCTGCACCGCGGCGCGATCCTCCCGACATCGGCGGCTTCGACGAACGCGCGCTGCTGGGCAAGGTCGCCAAGGCGCTGGATGCGTCGCGCGGGATGGGCAAGGACGAGGCGCGCCCGGTCGAACCCGGGGTGACGGTGCGCACGACCAGCTTCGAGCGGCTGGTGCAGGAGCTGGCCGAGGACCACCAGCTGTACGTGATGGACCGCAAGGGCACGCCGATCCGCGAGCAGGCGTTCGCGGGCCGGCCCTGCTTCCTGCTGACCGACCACATCCCGATGCCGAAGAAGATCCTGCCCAGCCTGGAACGCCTGGGCGCGCGCAAGCTCTCGCTGGGCGGGACGATGCTGTTCGCGTCGCAATGCGTGGTCCTGATCCACCATGAGCTGGACCAGCGGGGCTAGGTCGACGATCGGCGCTTCCAGGTGATCGGAAAGGCGGAATGGTGTCGATCCGCGCCGCCCTCGCGCGTCGTCCCATGATCCACGCACCACCGACAGGAGCGCCCCATGCCCAGACGCACGACCGGCAAGTCCCCCACGGCAGGCAGCGCACTGCCGGACTCGATGGTCACCGGCAAGGCGAGCGCCGCCAAGGCCGCCGCCGGCGACAAGCCGGTGTTCGACTACATCGCCAGCCTGCCGCAACCGCAACGCGGCATCGCCGAACGCATCGATCGGCTGGCCGCCGACGCGCTGCCCGGGCTGCAGCGCAGCATCAAATGGGGCATGGCCTATTACGGCGTCGGCAATGGCTGGTGCTTCAGCTGCGGCGGCTTCGCCGGCCACTTCAAACTGATGTTCATCAACGGCACGGCGCTGCAGCCGGTGCCGCCGACCACCCCCGTCGCGATGGGCAAGGCCACGCGCGGCATCGAGATCGCAACGCTCGACGCCCTCGACGAACCCGCGGTGGTGGCATGGATGCGGCAGGCCACCGCGATGCCCGGCGTGGGCAAGCGCTGAACGGGTGTCCCCCGTGAGCCGCCAGAACTCGTCCTATTTCAAATGGGGAATGATTCCGGCCCGTTCTTGCGCCCAAGCGGAAAAGTCCGATGCCCGCTTCTTGACCGACCAGCGGCACTTGACATATTTCGATAGTTAGCTAACTATCGCATCATGAGCCAGGTCTTTCGCGCCCTCTCCGACCCCACCCGCCGCCAGGTGCTGCAGCTGCTGCGCCAGGGCCCGATGAGCGCGGGTGAGCTGAGCGATCAGTTCGATGTGTCCAAGCCAACGATGTCGGCGCATTTCGCGGTGCTGAAGGAAGCCGACCTGGTGCATGCGGAAAAGGTTGGCAAGTCCGTGATCTATCACCTGAAGCTGTCAGTGCTGGAAGACGCGCTGCTCGGCTTCGTCCACTCGTTCGGCCGCGGCAAGACGGCGCCGAAATCCAAGAAGGAGTCCGCGCGATGAACAGAGAAGTGCGTTCCAGCCTGGCCTGGGGCATCGGCATCGTTGCCCTTGCGCTGGCGGCGACCTTCGCCCGCAAGCAGGGCCTTGTCGATGCCGCGATGGTCGACCGTATCGTGATGGGATCGATCGGCTTGATGGTGGCGTGGTTCGGCAACCAGATGCCCAAGCGCTTCGTGCCGAGTGCGCGGGCACGCCAGGCCGCACGCGTGGCGGGCTGGTCGATGGCGCTGAGCGGGTTGGTGTACGCGGGCTTCTGGATTGCCGCGCCAAAGGACGTGGCGGTGATCGGCGGCTCGTTGGCAGTGCTGCTGGGGATCACCGTGACGGCACTCTACTGCCTGTCGTTGCGGAACAAGGCCCGGATGTCCGGTGCCTGAAGAAAACGAAGAAGCGGATGGCGCACAGAAAAGGCGCCCCTTTTTCGAGGTCGACGCGCGGATCGATGCCGTGGGGCCAGGGGCGTTTCCAGTCGCCAACGCCACATCACGCTGGCCGTTTTGGCGCATTACCCGGCCTGCAACGTATCCTGCCCCGCCGTCCACACCACCGCTGCCATGGCCTTTCGCCCGCTTCGCCTGACCGCAACACTGTCCGTCCTGTTGCTTGCCGCCTGCAGCCAGCCGCCGCCCTACACCGGCGGCGACGTCGCCGAACTGCAGCGCATCGACGTGGCGACCGGACAGGGCGCCGTCGCGGTGGCCGGTGACGAAGTCAGCGTGCACTACACCGGTTGGCTCTACGACCAGCACGCGCCCGACAAGCGCGGCCTGAAGTTCGACAGCTCCCGCGACCGCGGCCAGCCATTCGTGTTCCTGCTCGGTGCGGGGCGCGTCATCCGCGGCTGGGACGATGGCGTGGCCGGCATGCGGGTGGGCGGCAAGCGCGAGCTCCGCATCCCCGCCAACCTGGGCTATGGCAGGGACGGCGCGGGTAACGTCATCCCGCCGGGCGCTTCGCTGGTGTTCGAGGTGGAGCTGCTGGGCGTGCGGAAGTAAAAAAGGGCTCAGAGTTAATTTCCGCATCTGGCACACCAACTGACCAGACGTTTCAAACGGAAATTAACTCTGGCCCCTTTTTGCCGGCGGCTGGGACGATGGCGTGGCCGGCATGCGGGTGGGCGGCAAGCGCGAGCTGCGCATCCCCGCCGCACTCGGTTATGGCAGGGACGGCGCGGGCAACGTCATCCCGCCGGGCGCATCGCTGGTGTTCGAGGTGGAGCTGCTGGGCGTGCGGAAGTAAAAAAAGGGGGCAGAGTTAATTTCCGCATCTGGCAGACCAACTGACCAGACGTTTCAAACGGAAATCAACTCCGGCCCCTTTTTCCGGGCCTCACTTCTTACTCAACAACTTCAGAAGTGATGTGGCTTTGACGGCGAGGTCGGGCTCGCCATCAGAAGTCTGTTTCACCTTCTCCAAGAATCTGCGCGCCTTCCTTTCATTCGTTCTCAACCAATAATTTCCTAGTTCGAGATTGAATTTTTGGCGGAGGCGAATTTTGTCAGACCTGCCGTGGGCCAATGAAATCGCCTTCTCATACATATCTGATGCTCTGTCAACGCGCCCTTTCTTGATCTGAATTAGACCGTACGTCGCCGTTGGGTACGGTTGAATATGGATGCGATGAGCAATCTTCGAAAGAACAGCCTCAGCGTGAGCCAAGTCGTTACGCTCAGCGAGCGCGAACGCCAAGTTGTTGTAGAAGCGCTCGAATTGCTCCGGGTCTACCGACTTAAGACGATCAGCTCGCTCTTGATAAACACTAAGAATCTGATCGACATCCACCTCATCATCTCTAAGCGCGCGCATTGACGACACAGCACTAACGAGCCACACAGCCAGAGTGTCGGAGATGCCAACCTGATCCAAATAACGCAGAGCAACCTCTTCCGCGCGCACAGGCTGACGCAGCTTGTAGAGAGAGTGGACATGTAAAACCACAAGATCAGCTAGTCGACCGTCTTTCTGAATCTGGCCTTCCACATCCTTCTCTAAGATAGTTCGAGTAAATTCCACTACCTTTGCATAGGATTCATTTGATACCAACGCGCGTGCGAGATTTTTCGCGGCGAGATAATAAGCGGTTCCGGGCTGCTCCTCACCAAGCCGCAGGGCATGCGAAAAGCACGAAATTGCCCTATCTTGACGCTTGATAGCTGTATATGCGATGCCCATGTTATTCCAGACACCAGGGCCATCCTCTAGACTCGCCTGCCTCTTTAGCGCAACCAGAGCCTCATCAGGCTTGCCGACAACGAAAGATGCCCGCGCCAAGCGGGACCACATCGAAGCCATCTCCTGCTCATACGTTACGAAATATCGGAGCGCAGTGATTGAGTCTTCAGATCTATTGAGCTCGAACGAAACATCGGCAAGCAGACCCACAGCATTTGAACTAAGCGGATCGAGAGCTGTCGCCTTTTTCAGCTCAACGAGAGCCTTAGTTGGATCTCTTAACCCAAGGTAGGCAATCGCCATATTGCATCGAGCGGCAGCGGAGGTCGGACGCTCATTCACTGCCAGCCTAAGCGACCGAATTGCATCATGAAACTTACCCGACAAGAGATGTAGAGCGCCCTCAAACAGCCTGGACGAAAAGTCAAAACGGTCAATGCTTATCGCCTTCTGAACAAGCGCCTCAGCGCCAACCACGTCGTCCCTTCTAACGAGAAAAGCAGCGAGCCGCAGCAGCGAAGAAGTGTCGGGCACACCTGACTTGAATAAATCTTCTGCCTCTTCTAACTTTCCTTGGCGAATTAGCGTATCGCCTAAACGATTCAAGAAAAATGGCTTCGAGTCGAGCAGGAAGACATCTCTCACGATCTGCTCTTCAAGATCGAAACGCCCCGTGAGCGCGGCCAGCTCAGCCAACTTAATTAGAAATTTTGGTGAATCCTCGAATCTCGTAGCCTTCTCATTCAAAGATTCAAACGCCGACTCACCTAGAGCTCTCTCCTCAACACTCCGCGTTGCTACAAACGACTTGAGCGAGAATTTGGCCTTAGAGAGATCCTCAATTTCTGTCAGATCCTCGATTGGCAGCTCAATCGACAGTTGCAGTTCCGCATCATCACTTGCGACGACCTGAAGCGCCTTGGCGTCTGCAATAACCATCGGCTTATCGTCGGGAAGCCTCGGAGTCAGCATCTCTCTTTCTCCTCAAATACCGCCTTGAAAGCCAAAAATTTCTCTTCGCGTGCGGCGGCTTTAGCTGCCTTTCTTTCACGGCGAAGTCTGAGAGAATTTAGACGAAGTCTCGAAAGACGCTCATTTTCGAGCACCTTAATTGCGACCCAAATTTTTTGCCTCACCCACGAAAGCTTAGGGCGATTCCTGTAGTCAAAGCTTGTTAAACCTTGAAGAATCTCATTGAGTATTTGCGCGACTGAGGCCGGAGTGTCACTTCCAGTCCCATCTATCTGAACCTTGGAGACACCGGCCGCGTGCTTCGCGAGCGCCGCATTCCACTCGATCACTTGCACTGCGGGCTCCATTGTTGCAGAAAGTTCCGCGCCCATTGCTGCTAAGCGCAACTTGTACCGGACGTTTACGTTCTCGACAGCACTGAAAAAATATCCCGGATTGAAGAGTTCATACAATAAGCAACCCAGGGCATATAAATCGGTCTTCTGCGCCAAAACTCGGTTGCCCGCGAGCCCGCATCGAGCTTCCGGCGCGGCATACCCCGAGGCCCCAACTGCCCCAGTGTAGGGGGCACCAATCGCAGCACTTTCAAATCTCGCCGCCGTTCCAAGATCGATCGCAACAACGATTCGGCGCAGCGCATCGTCGTATGCCCGCATGTTGTCCTGCTTTAAGTCGCGATGAAATATCTCTTTACTGTGAAGCGCTTCAATTGCGAGAGTCATCTCATTGAACAGGCGCAGACGGTTAACGGGGTCAAATGACACTTTCCCTAGAAAGAACTCATCCAGCTCGCCGTCCAACCATTCAACCGCAAAGTACTCACATGGAATCTTGAGCTCTTTGCCGCCTTGAATTTTTGCGGTGAAGCTAACCTTCTTAATGCCTGCAGTGAGTTGCAGACATCTTTCCGCCGTTAGCAGTTGAGCAAGAATTTCGTGCTCGCGTAGGAACGCATTTCTTCGATAGATATCCGAGTTCCAAGCGGGCTCAAAAAACTTAAGGGCTACTTTGCGCCCCAACACTTCGTCAGTTGCAGAAAAAACAAGCGAAAAACATCCACGCTTTTCGTCAGACAAAGCGTTGTAGTTGACCAACTTTACGTCCGAATACCGACCATCAAAGAGTCGGCAATTTTCAACCTCTTCCTTGATAAATTCGCTAGCTGGATCGAGAGGCATAGGCTTCCTTACATATTCCTTCGATACTCCCCGCCGACATCGTATAGCGCATGGCTGATCTGCCCAAGGCTGTGAGTTTTTACCGCCTCCATCAGGCTGGCGAATACATTCCGCCGCTCCCGCGCCGTGGCCTGCAGTGACTTGAGGCCCTCACCCCTGCCCTCTCCCGCAAGCGGGAGAGGGAGCATCGCGCCATTGCGGTTCGCCTGGTAATTGGCCACGTTCGCGATCTGCTGGCCCTTCTCGCTTTCCGTCGAGCGGATCAGCTCGATCTCGGTGACGATGTCGCCGCCGTGCTCCTTCGGCAGGAAAGTGTTGACGCCGACCAGCGGCAGGCTGCCGTCGTGCTTCTTGTGCTCGTAGTACAGGCTTTCTTCCTGGATCTTGCCGCGCTGGTACATGGTGTCCATCGCGCCGAGCACACCGCCGCGCTCGCTGATCGCCTCGAACTCCTTGTACACCGCCTCTTCCACGATGTCGGTGAGCTTGTCGACGATGAAGCTGCCCTGCCACGGGTTCTCGCAGAAGTTCAGCCCCAGCTCCTTGTTGATGATCATCTGGATCGCCACCGCACGGCGCACCGATTCCTCGGTAGGGGTGGTGATCGCCTCGTCGTAGGCGTTGGTGTGCAGGCTGTTGCAGTTGTCGAACAGCGCGTACAGGGCCTGCAGCGTGGTGCGGATGTCGTTGAACTGGATCTCCTGCGCGTGCAGGGACCGGCCGCTGGTCTGGATGTGGTACTTCATCATCTGGCTGCGCGGGCTGGCGCCGTAGCGCTCGCGCATGGCGCGGGCCCAGATGCGGCGGGCGACGCGGCCGATCACGGTGTACTCCGGGTCCATGCCGTTGCTGAAGAAGAACGACAGGTTGGGCGCGAAGTCGTCGATCTTCATCCCGCGCGCGAGGTAGTACTCCACGATGGTGAAGCCGTTGCTCAGGGTGAAGGCGAGCTGGCTGATCGGGTTCGCCCCGGCCTCGGCGATGTGGTAGCCGGAGATGCTGACCGAGTAGAAGTTGCGGACGGCGTTGTCCACGAAGTACTGCTGGATGTCGCCCATCATGCGCAGGGCGAACTCGGTGCTGAAGATGCAGGTGTTCTGCGCCTGGTCTTCCTTGAGGATGTCGGCCTGCACGGTGCCGCGCACGGTGCGCAGGGTCTCGGCCTTGATGCGGGCGTAGGTGTCGGCATCCACCACCTGGTCGCCGGTCACGCCCAGCAGGCCCAGCCCGAGGCCGTCGTTGCCCTCGGGCAGCGGGCCTTCGTACACCGGGCGCTTACGGCCTTCGAACAGGCGCTCGATGGCGTCGTGGGCGGCATCCCAGCGGGCCTGGTCGGCGCGCAGGTACTTCTCCACCTGCTGGTCGATGGCGGTGTTCATGAACATCGCCAGGATGATCGGCGCCGGGCCGTTGATGGTCATCGACACGCTGGTGGTGGGCGCGCACAGGTCGAAGCCGGAGTACAGCTTCTTCATGTCGTCCAGCGTGGGCACGTTGACGCCGGAGTTGCCGATCTTGCCGTAGATGTCCGGGCGCGGCGCCGGGTCTTCGCCGTACAGGGTCACGCTGTCGAAGGCGGTGGACAGGCGCGCGGCCGGCTGGCCCAGGCTGAGGTAGTGGAAGCGGCGGTTGGTGCGCTCCGGGGTGCCCTCGCCCGCGAACATGCGGATCGGGTCCTCGCCGGTGCGGCGGTACGGATACACGCCGCCGGTGTACGGGTAGGCGCCCGGCAGGTTCTCCTTCTGCAGGAACACCAGCAGCTCGCCCCACGACTTGTAGGTGGGCGCGGCGATCTTCGGGATCTGCTGGTGGCTCAGCGATTCGCGGTAGTTCTCGACGCGGATGGTCTTGTCGCGCACCTGGTATTCGTTGACCGGCTCGGTGATCGACTTCAGGCGCGCGGGCCACTCGCGCAGCAGCTTCAGCGCTTCGGAATCCAGCGACTGCACGGCATCGTTGTAGCGCTGGCGCAGGGTCAGCAGGCTGCGGTCGTCGCCGTCGGTGAGCGCGGCCTGCGGGTACAGCGCGAGTTGCTCCGGCAGCGCGGCATCGCCCAGCTCCCCCAGCGCCTGCCACAGCGACTGCGCGCGGTCGGCGAGGTCAGCCTGGGACTCGATGCGGGCGTTGATGCCGCGGCCCTGCTCGGCGATCTCGGCGAGGTAGCGCACGCGGTTGCCGGGGATCAGCACGGTGGCGCGGGGCTCACGCAGCTCGGTGTTGATCGACGGCGTCCACTTGCCGGCGTCGAGCGACAGCTTCTCGCGCAGCAGGCGGCACAGATTGGCGAACATCCAGCTGATGCCGGGGTCGTTGAACTGGCTGGCGATGGTGGGATAGACCGGGACGTCTTCGTCGGCGGTCTGGAACGCGACGCGGTTGCGCTTCCACTGCTTGCGCACGTCGCGCAGGGCGTCCTCGGCGCCGCGCTTGTCGAACTTGTTGAGCACCACGAGTTCGGCGTAATCCAGCATGTCGATCTTCTCGAGCTGGCTGGGCGCGCCGAAGTCGCTGGTCATCACGTACATCGGGAAATCGACGAGGTCGACGATCTCCGAATCCGACTGGCCGATGCCGGCGGTCTCCACGATCACCAGGTCGTAGCCCAGCGACTTCAGGAACGCGATGCAGTCCTTCAGCACCACGTTGGTCGCCATGTGCTGGCGGCGGGTCGCCATCGAGCGCATGAACACGCGCTTGGAGCGCAGCGCGTTCATGCGGATGCGGTCGCCGAGCAGCGCGCCACCGGTGCGGCGTCGGGTGGGATCGACGCTGATCACCGCGACGTGCATGTCCGGGAAGTTGGACAGGAAGCGGTTGAGCAGTTCGTCGGTGACGCTGGACTTGCCGGCGCCGCCGGTGCCGGTGATGCCGACCACCGGGGTCTTGCCGCCGGCCAGCTGCCACTGCTTGCGCAGGTGCGCGAGTTCGGACTCGTCCAGCGCCTGCTCCTCGATGGCGCTGAGCATGCGGCCGATTTCGATTTCGTTGTCGAAGGCCACGTGATGCGGCTTGTCGACCGGCAGGCGCGCGGCCGCGGCGCGGCGGACCACGTCCTCGATCATCGCCACCAGCCCCATGTGCATGCCGTCGTTGGGGTGGTAGATGCGCTCGACGCCGTAGGCCTCCAGCTCGCGGATTTCCTCCGGGGTGATGGTGCCGCCGCCGCCGGCGAACACGCGGATGTGGCCGGCGTCGCGTTCCTTCAGCATGTCGACCATGTACTTCAGGTACTCGACGTGGCCGCCCTGGTAGGACGACAGCGCGATGCCGTCGGCGTCTTCCTGCAGCGCGGCGCGGACCACGTCCTCGACGCTGCGGTTGTGGCCCAGGTGGATGACCTCCGCGCCCTGCGCCTGGATCAGCCGGCGCATGATGTTGATCGCGGCGTCGTGGCCGTCGAACAGGCTGGCGGCGGTGACGAAGCGCAGCGGGGTGGCTTCGGCCTGCGGCGCGGTGAGGTTGGCGGCCGGGGTGCTCATGGGGCGCATCCACATTCGTTTCAGGTGATACGGGATTGTAGCGCGGGGCCTTACCATGCCCGGACCACACCCGATGACACTGCCCATGCCGCCTCGCGCCCTGTTCGCCTGCCTGCCGCTCGCCCTTGCCCTGGCCGCCTGCCAGCACGCGCCTGCACCAACCGCCACCACTGCCGCCGCTGCCCCGCGCGTGCTGCTGCTCGGCGAAGTGCACGACAGTGCCGCCGGCCATGCCGCGCGCGCCGCGCTGCTGCGCAAGGAGGTCGAGGCCGGCTGGCGACCGGCGATCGCGATGGAGCAGTTCGACACCGGCCAGCAGGCCACGCTGGATGCGGCGATGCGCGACTGCGCCGATGCCGACTGCGTGGTCGCCAAGGTCGCCACCGGCAAGTCCAGCTGGACCTGGGACTTCTACAAGCCGGTGATCCAGTTGGCGCTGGACTACAAGCTGCCGCTGCTGGCCGCCAACCTGTCGCGGGCGGATGCCTCGAAGGTGGTGAAGGGCGGGTTCGCGGACGCCCTGCCGGCCGGCATCGTGGCCCGCTACGGGCTGGACGCGCTGCCCGCCGAGGTGCTGGGCCCGCAGGAAACCGAGGTGCGCGACAGCCATTGCGGGGCGCTGCCGGAGGCCATGGTGTCGCCGATGGCGAAGGCGCAGGTCGCCCGCGACGTGGTGATGGCGGAGACCATGCGCACCCACCTGGCCAACGGCGTCGTGCTGATCGCCGGCAACGGCCACGTGCGCAAGGACATCGCGGTGCCGTACTGGCTGCGCCGCGACGGCCTGGCGCCACGGGCGGTGGGCTTCCTGGAACCGTCCTCCGATGCCAGCGTGTTCGACGCGGTCGAGCGGATCCCGGCCACCGAGCGCCCGGATCCCTGCGCCGGCTTCAAGGCGCCGACGCCGCCGAAGGGCTGATCGCCGTACGCGGCCGTATTCAGGCCGCCGACGGGGGATGGACTAGAATGCGCGCCCCGGCCGGGGCCGGGCACTCTCGCATCCACCCCACCAACCGCGAACCACGCCGCCCGCCGCGGCTGTCTTCGCTGGAGCTTCCGCAATGATCTTCGAGACCCTGGACACCTACGGCCACGAGCAGGTCGTGTTCTGCCACAACAAGGACGCAGGCCTGAAGGCGATCATCGCCATCCACAACACCGTGCTGGGCCCGGCCCTCGGCGGCACCCGCATGTGGCCGTACAAGAGCGAGGCGGAAGCCCTCAACGACGTGCTGCGCCTGAGCCGCGGCATGACCTACAAGAACGCGGTCGCCGGCCTGAACCTGGGCGGCGGCAAGGCGGTGATCATCGGCGATCCCGCCAGCGACAAGTCCGAGGCGCTGTTCCGCGCGTTCGGCCATTTCGTGGAATCGCTCGGCGGCCGCTACATCACCGCCGAGGACGTCGGCATCGACGTCAACGACATGGAATACGTGTACCGCGAGACCGAGTTCGTCACCGGCGTGCACCAGGTGCACGGCGGCTCCGGCGACCCCTCGCCGTTCACCGCCTACGGCACCCTGCAGGGCCTGATGGCCACCCTCAGCAAGAAGTACGGCGACGAGGAAGTCGGCAAGTATTCCTACGCGGTGCAGGGCCTGGGCCATGTGGGCATGGAGTTCGTGAAGCTGCTGAAGGAGCGCGGCGCCAAGATCTTCGTGACCGACATCAACCAGAAGCTGGTGGCGAAGGCGGTCGACGAGTACGGCGCCGAGGCCGTGGGCCTGGACGAGATTTACGACGTCCCCGCCGACGTGTACTCGCCGTGCGCGCTGGGCGGCACCGTCAACGAGCAGACCCTGCCCCGCCTGAAGGCCAAGGTCATCTGCGGCGCGGCCAACAACCAGCTGGCCAACAACGCGATCGGCGACGAAGTGGCCAAGCGCGGCATCCTGTACGCGCCGGACTACGCGGTGAACGCCGGCGGCGTGATGAACGTGTCGCTGGAGATCGACGGCTACAACCGCGAGCGCGCGATGCGGATGATGCGGACGATCTACCACAACCTCGGCCGCATCTACGAGATCGCCGACCGCGACGGCATCCCGACCTACATGGCGGCCGACCGCCTGGCCGAGGAACGCATCGACAAGATCGGCAAGCTGAAGCTGCCGATGGGCCGCGGCACGCCGCGCTTCCAGGGGCGCATCCGCGGTCATTGACCCGGGCTCCCGCCCAGGTCAATCCCAAAGTTCGCGACGCGAACTTTGGGCCCCACGGGTCGCTTCCAGAACCCCCGCCGCTGTCGCGGCGCCCCCTTGACTCAAGGGGGGCTTGGCAGCCGGTGGGTGCTGCAACATCCGAATGACACGCCCGGCACGCCGGGCGTTTGCATTTGTGGGCGCGGTGGGCGGTGGCGGCTGGTTACAATTGCAACCTTCGGTCCGTGGCTGCGGACCCCCGATTCCCAGAGGCACCCATGCGTCCATTCCCCCTCGGCGAAGACATCGATGCCCTGCGCGATGCGGTCCGCCGCTTCGCCGAAGCCGAGATCGCGCCGCGCGCCGCCGAGGTCGACGAAGCCAACTGGTTCCCGCAGGACCTGTGGCCGAAGCTCGGCGAGATGGGCCTGCTGGGGATGACCGTGCCCGGCGAGTTCGGCGGCAGCGAGATGGGCTTCCTCGCCCACCTGGTGGCGATGGAGGAAATCAGCCGCGCCTCGGGATCGATCGGCCTGAGCTACGGCGCGCATTCCAACCTCTGCGTCTCCAACCTGTACGCCAACGGCAACGCCGCGCAACGCGCGAAGTACCTGCCCAAGCTGTGCAGCGGCGAATGGAAGGGCGCGCTGGCGATGAGCGAACCCGGCGCGGGGTCGGACGTGGTCGGTTCGATGAGCTGCCGCGCCGAACTGCGCGACGGCACGTGGATCGCCAACGGCAACAAGATGTGGATCACCAACGGCCCCGAGGCCGACGTCCTCATCGTCTACATGCGCACCGCCGGCAAGGACGCGGGCAGCAAGTGCATGACCGCGTTCCTGGTCGAGAA
>JAFLEC010000060.1 GCA_017302095.1 Lysobacterales bacterium
CCGCGACCCCGGCGCCGCCGGCCGCGCCGATGTCCTGGAGCGCCCTGGACGCGAACGGCAACGGCACCCTGGACGCTGGCGAGGCCGCGCGCATGGAAAGCCTGGCCAAGGTCTTCCCGTCGGCGGATGCAGACGCCAACGGCGAGCTCAGCCAGGACGAGTACAAGGCTTGGCTCGCGGCCAACGGAAACGGCAAGGCGAAGCCCGCTGCAGGCGGCTGATCGCGATTCGAAAGAACAAGGCGCAAGGACGCGCCACCCGTTGTGGCATGGCGCGAAGGGCGGCGCGAGCCGCCCTTCGTCTCGCCCGCTTACACTGGCGGCATGGACGAGCAAGCACGCGGCGATGGCGGCATCGCGCTGGTCGGCTTCGATGCCGACGATACCCTCTGGCGCAGCCAGGACTACTTCGACGAGGCGCAGGCGCGGTTCGAGGACATCGTGGCCGGCTACGTCGACCTCGGCGACCTCGGTGGGCGCCTGTATGCGGTCGAGAAGCGCAACATCGCGCTGTTCGGCTATGGCGTGAAGGGCATGGTGCTGTCGATGATCGAAGCCGCGGTGGAGATCACCGAGGCGCGCATCAGCGCCGCCGACCTGCATCGCATCGTCGCCCTCGGCAAGGACCTGTTGCAGCATCCGGTCGAGTTGCTGCCCGGCGTGCGCGAGGCGGTGGCCGAGGTCGCGTCCGCGCACCCGGTGGTGCTGATCACCAAGGGCGACCTGTTCCACCAGGAGGCGAAGGTGCGAGATTCAGGCCTCTCCAGCCTGTTCCGGCGGATCGAGATCGTCAGCGAGAAGGATCCCGCCACCTACGCGCGCCTGTTCGAGGAGTTCGGCATCGACGCCGGTCGTTTCCTGATGGTCGGCAATTCGTTGCGTTCGGACATCGCGCCGGTGCTTGCCTTGGGCGGATGGGGCGTGCATGTGCCGTACCACACCACCTGGGCGCACGAGGCGGAGGCGCCGATCGGCGACGGCGTCGAACGCATGCGCACGATCGAGCGATTGGCGTCATTGCCCGCGGCGATCCATGCACTGCAGGCGCAGGCCTCACCTCGCTGAATGCCGACCCCGGCGCGTCGTCGCCGCGACGGCCTGGTTAAAAACGTGTTCATCGCCGGCGCGCGATGGTCTCCCTGCGTCCGCATGGTGCGGACCGAGGAGAGATTGCATGAGCCTGACCCGATACCTCGCCCCCGCCGTCCTCGCCGCCAGCCTCGGCGCCGCTGCGATCGCCGCGCCGGCCCCGGCGCAGGCGCAATCCGACGACCTGGTGCGCGTGCTGGTCGACGTGGCCGACGTGGTGCTGCGCGGCAACCAGCCCTACTACCGCTACGGCGACTACCGCTACGCCGACCGCCTTACCATGGAGCGCGATCGCTACGGCCGGCCGGTGTACTACCGCTACGTCCCGCGCGAGGCGTATCGCGCCGGTCCGCCTTACGGCAACGCATACGGCCACTACCGTTACCGCGGCTACCCGGTGACAGGCCCGCAGCGGGTCAAGTGCAACCACAACGGCAAGTGCACCGCGGTGTACTACGACGCGCGCCACGACCGCGATGGCGATCGCTACTGGGATGGCCGTCGCTGGCGCGACCGCCGCTGATCCACCCGCTCGACGACGAACGGCGCCCTTGGGGCGCCGTTCGCGCGTCAGGGAGCGGTCGCATGCGACACAATCCGGGCATGCCACGACTTCCGCTCATTGCCGCGTTGTTGCTCCTGCTCTCCGGCGGCTGCGGGCGCGTGGACGCGCCATTGGACGACGTTGGGCAGGCCGGCACCTGGATGGAATTCAGCGGCGTTCGTGCCTGCGCGGACTGCGACGCGATCGAGGCGTCGCTGCGGTTGGAGGCCGAGGGACCCACGCAGCGCTACCGGTTGGTCGAGCGCTATCTCGGCGATGGCCATGCGCGACGCTTCGAAGAGTCCGGGACCTGGCGCGCGCGTGGCGACTTGCTGCAACTGCGGCGCGTCGATGGCGGAGAGCGTACCTACCTGCGCCTTGCCGATGGCCGCCTGCAGGCGCGCGCGTCGTCCGGGCGGTCGGATCCCCGGCTGGCGGGCGACGTACTCGTACCGCTGGCCCGGCACCCGCGTTGACGCGTCGCGTCCGGATGCCACGCAAACCGCCGCTTGCGACACAATGGCATCCGCTCCCGGTGATCCGAGGTAGGCACATGCCGACATGCCGCGCGGCTTGGTTCGTTTGCGCCCTGGCGATGGCGGTCGCGGGTTCGGCGACGGCGCAGGTCGCCAGCCCGGGCTGGGCGCCGCGTACTGGCGATGCCTGGGTCGATGCCTGGCTCGGCGACATGAACGCCTACGCCCTGCGTTATCGGGATCCCTTCATCGACGAGGTCGTGCGGTACCAGGGTGCACCGCGCACGCTGGTCGACGAGCTGCTGGTGCGGCGTCGGTGGGCGCCCGCCGACGTGTACTACGCCTGTGCCATCGCGCGGGAGCTCGGTCGCCCTTGCGATGCCGTCGCCGAGGACTGGCAGCAGCACCGCGACCAGGGTTGGCGCATGGTGGCGCAGCGGCAGGGGATCAGGCCGGGTTCGCCGGAGTTCCGTCGCCTGAAGCAGGGCTTGGTGCCCACCTACGATCGCTGGGCGCGCCCGATCCTCCTGGATGCGGAGCTGCAGCGGATCTATCCCAATCGGGGCAAGGTGGCGGATCCCGGGGTCCGCCCTTCGGGTAGAGGGCAGGCGACGCCGGAAGCCGGGCCGCCACGCAGCGGAGACGCCAGGGCGGCGCGGACCCAACCGCGCGAGAAGACCAATGCCAATCCGCGATGAGCGCCTTGCGATGATCCCGCCACCTGCCCGTACCGATTACGCCGGCGGCTGCCATTGCGGCCGCGTGCGCTTCCAGGTGGAGGCCGCGGACCGGCTCGAGGTGCTGGACTGCAATTGCTCGATCTGCCGGATGACCGGCTTCCTGCACCTGATCGTGCCGGCGGCGCGCTTCCGCCTGTTGTCCGGCGACGACGCGCTGGTCGAATACCGCTTCAACAGCGGCGCAGCACGGCACCTGTTCTGCGCCCGGTGCGGCATCAAGTCGTTCTACGTGCCGCGCAGCCACCCGGAAGGCATCAGCGTGAACGCACGCTGCCTCGAGGGCATCGACCTGGCCGCGCTGCGCGTGATCCCGTTCGACGACAACGACCGCGAAGCGGCGATGCGCGGCATCGCCCGGCTCGCGGATGCCTGAGGAAATGCCCATGATCGATTTGAGCGGTCGCGTCGCGATCGTCACCGGCGCCGGCAGCGGGCTTGGTCGCCAACACGCCCTGTTGCTCGCGCGCCGCGGCGCACGCGTGGTGGTCAACGACCTCGGCGCTGGCGCAGACGCGGTGGCCGCGGAGATCGCCGCCGTCGGCGGGCAGGCGCGCGCGGCGCAATGCTCGGTGACCGACGCCGATGCGGTGCAGGCGATGGTCGACGGCGTGCTCGCGGACTGGGGCCGCATCGACATCCTGGTCAACAACGCCGGCATCCTGCGCGACAAGTCGTTCGCCAAGATGGAGCTCGCCGACTTCCGCGCGGTGGTCGATGTCCACCTGATGGGCGCGGCCCACTGCAGCAAGGCGGTGTGGGAGCCGATGCGCGCGCAGCGGCATGGCCGCATCGTGATGACCACGTCCTCCTCCGGCCTCTACGGCAATTTCGGCCAGGCCAACTACGGGGCCGCGAAGATGGCGCTGGTCGGGCTGATGCAGACGCTGGCGCTGGAAGGCGAGCGGCATGGCATCCGGGTCAACTGCCTCGCGCCGACCGCATACACCCGGATGATGGAAGGCATCCTGCCGCAGGACCAGCTGGACGCGCTGGATCCGGCGCTGGTCAGCCCGGCAGTGCTGGCCCTGGTGGCCGACGACGCACCGACCCGCGCGATCCTGTGCGCGGGCGCCGGCAGCTACGAGCTGGCGCATGTCACCCTGACCCAGGGTTTGCACCTGGCCGAGCCCACGCCGGAGGCCCTGCTTGCGCGCTGGGGCGAACTCGCGGACCGCGGCGGCGAGATGGTGCCGGGCACCGGTTTCGACCAGGCCCGGCATGAGCTGCGCAAGGCCGGATTGGCGATCCCCGACGCCGGCTAGCCGGTCGCGTCCGGCCCTGCCGGCACGCGCACCGCGCCTTCCATCAGCACCCGCGCGCTGCGCGACATCACCGCCTTGGCCACCCGCCACTGGCCATCGACCTCGCGCACGTCCGCGCCCACGCGCAGCGTCCCCGACGGGTGCCCGAAGCGCACGGCCTCGCGGGTGCCGCCGCCCGCGGCGAGGTTCACCAGCGTGCCGGGAACCGCTGCAGCGGTGGCGATGGCGACCGAGGCGGTGCCCATCATCGCGTGGTGCAACTTGCCCATCGACAGCGCGCGCACGCGCAGGTCGATGTCGGCGGCGGCGATGCGCTTGCCGCTGGACGCGGTGTAGTCCGCGGGCGGCGCGACGAACGCCACCTTCGGCGTGTGCTGGCGCCTCGCGGCCTCTTCCGGCGTGGCGATCAGGCCCATGCGCAGGGCGCCGGCGGTGCGGATCGCCTCGAACCGCGCGAGCGCCGCCGCATCGCCGTTGATGTCCGCCTGCAGTTCGCTGCCGCTGCAGCCGATGTCGGCGGCAGCGACGAACACCGTCGGGATGCCGGCGCTGATCATCGTCGCCCGCAGGCTGCCGATGCCGGGCACCTCGAGCATGTCCACCACCTGACCGGTCGGGAACATGCCGCTGGCGATGTCCTCGCCATCGTCGGACGGATCGACGAACTCCAGCACGATCTCGGCCGAGGGGAAGGCGACGCCGTCCAGCTCGAAGTCGCCGGTCTCCTGCACCTCGCCGCCGGCCACCGGTACGTGGGCGACGATGGTCTTGCCGATGTTGGCCTGCCAGATGCGGACCTCGACCATGCCGTCGACCAGCCGCTCGGCAGGGATGAAGCCGTTGGCGATGGCGAACGGGCCCACCGCGCTCGACAGGTTGCCGCAGTTGCCGCTCCAGTCCACGAATGCGCTGTCGATGCTGACCTGGCCGTACAGGTAGTCGACGTCGTGGCCGGGTCGCGCGCTGCGCGAAATGATCACGCACTTGGAGGTGCTGGAGGTCGCGCCGCCCATGCCGTCGATGTGCTGCCGGTACGGATCCGGCGAGCCGATCACGCGCAGCAGCAGCGCGTCGCGCACGGGGCCGGGCGCGCGCGCGGCCTCGGGGAGGTCGTCGAGGCGGAAGAACACGCCCTTCGAAGTGCCGCCGCGCATGTAGGTGGCGGGGATACGGCGTTGCGGAGCGAATCGGGTCATGTCAGGCGCTCCTGTTGGCGGCCAGGAAATCCTGCGCGAAGCGCTGCAGCACGCCGCCGGCCTCGTAGACCTCGACGTCCTCGTCGGAATCCAGCCGGCAGGTGACCGGGACCTCGATGGCCTCGCCGTTCGCGCGATGCACGACCAGGGCCAGCGTCGCCCGCGGGGTGCGCGCGCCGACCACGTCGAAGGTCTCCGTGCCGTCCAGGCCCAGCGTCTTGCGGGTGGTGCCGGGCTGGAACTCCAGCGGCAGCACGCCCATGCCGACCAGGTTGGTGCGGTGGATGCGCTCGAAGCCCTCGGCGACAATCGCTTCCACGCCGGCCAGGCGCACGCCCTTGGCGGCCCAGTCACGCGAGCTGCCCTGGCCGTAGTCGGCGCCGGCGATGATCACCAGCGGCTGCTTGCGGTCCATGTAGGTTTCGATCGCTTCCCACATGCGGGTCACCGTGCCGTCCGGCTCGATGCGCGCCAGCGAGCCCTTCTTCACTTCGCCATCGACCACCGCCATCTCGTTGACCAGCTGCGGATTGGCGAAGGTTGCGCGTTGCGCGGTCAGGTGGTCGCCGCGATGGGTCGCGTACGAATTGAAGTCCTCCTCCGGCAGGCCCATCTGCGCGAGGTATTCGCCGGCCGCGCTGGAGGCGAGGATCGCGTTCGAGGGCGACAGGTGGTCGGTGGTGATGTTGTCGCCCAGCAGCGCCAGCGGGCGCATGCCACGCAGCGTGCGCGCGCCTGCCAATGCGCCTTCCCAATACGGCGGGCGGCGGATGTAGGTGCTCTGCGCGCGCCATGCGTACAGCGGCGCGACCTGGCCGCCGTGCCCGGCGCGCGGGGCGAACATCGGGTCGTAGACCTTGCGGAACTGTTCCGGCTTCACGCTGGCGCGCACCACCGCATCGATCTCGGCGTCGCTCGGCCAGATGTCCTTCAGCGTGACCGGACGGCCGTCGGCATCGATGCCCAGCGCGTCCTTCTCGATGTCGAAGCGCACGGTGCCGGCGATCGCGTAGGCGATCACCAGCGGCGGCGAGGCCAGGAACGCCTGCTTGGCGTAGGGATGGATGCGGCCGTCGAAGTTGCGGTTGCCGGACAGCACCGCGGTGGCGTACAGGTCGCGCTCGATGATCTCCCGCTGGATCGCGGGGTCCAGCGCGCCGCTCATGCCGTTGCAGGTGGTGCAGGCGAAGGCGACAATGCCGAAGCCCAGTTGCTCCAGCTCCGCCAGCAGCCCGGCCTCCTCCAGGTACAGCCGCACCGCCTTCGAGCCCGGCGCCAGCGAGCTCTTCACCCACGGCTTGCGCATCAGGCCGCGGGCGTTCGCGTTGCGCGCCAGCAGCCCGGCGGCGATCACGTTGCGCGGGTTGCTGGTGTTCGTGCAGGAGGTGATCGCGGCGATGATCACCGCGCCATCCGGCATCCGGCCAGCCGCTTCGTCGGCCTTGCCGGCGGCGAGCTTGGTCTCGTCGGCGATGCCGCGCGAAGTGAGTTCGTCGACCGGCAGGCGGCGATGCGGATTCGACGGGCCCGCGAGGTTGCGCACCACGCCGGACAGGTCGAAGCGCAAGGTGCGCTCGTACTGCGCATCCGCGAGGTCGTCGGCCCACAGCCCGGCGGCCTTCGCATAGGTCTCGACCAGCCGGACCTGGGCGTCGTCGCGCCCGGTCAGGCGCAGGTAGTCGAGGGTGTTGCCGTCGATCGCGAACATCGCCGCGGTCGCGCCGTATTCGGGCGCCATGTTGGAGATCGTCGCGCGATCGCCGATGGTCAGCGCGGCCGCGCCCTCGCCGCGGAACTCCAGGTAGGCGCCGACCACTTTCTCCTTGCGCAGGAATTCGGTCAGCGCCAGCACCACGTCGGTGGCGGTGATGCCGGGCCGCGGCCTGCCGGCGAGCTCGACCGCGACGATGTCGGGCGTGCGCATCCACGACGCACGGCCGAGCATCACGTTCTCCGCCTCCAGCCCGCCGACGCCGATCGCGATCACGCCCAGCGCGTCCACGTGCGGCGTGTGCGAATCGGTGCCGACGCAGGTGTCGGGGAAGGCCACGCCCTCCTGCACGTACACCACCGGCGACATCTTCTCCAGGTTGATCTGGTGCATGATCCCGTTGCCCGCGGGGATCACGTCGACGTTGGCGAACGCGTGCTTGGTCCATTCGATGAAGTGGAAGCGGTCGGCGTTGCGGCGGTCCTCGATCTCGCGGTTCTTGCGGAACGCGTCCGGATCCGAGCCCGGCGCCTCCACCGCCAGCGAGTGGTCGACGATCAGCTGCACCGGCACCACCGGGTTGACCCGCGCCGGGTCGCCGCCCTGGTCGGCGATCGCGTCGCGCAGCCCGGCGAGGTCGACCAGCGCGGTCTGGCCGAGGATGTCGTGGCAGACCACGCGCGCCGGGAACCACGGGAAGTCGAGGTCGCGGCGGCGTTCGATCAATTGCAGCAGGTAAGCGTCGCGCATCGCCGGGTCGGCCTTGCGCACGATGTTCTCGGCATGCACGCGGGCGGTGTAGGGCAGGCCGGCCCAGACGCCGGGGCGCAGCGCTTCGACCGCCGCGCGGGCGTCGTACCAGTCCAGGGAGGTGCCGGGCAGCGGCTTGCGGAACGGCGCGTTCGGGGCGGGGGTGGTCATCGCGGTCGGGGGCGTGGCGTGGGCGAGGTGGCCATTGTCGCGCATGCCCCCGTTCGCCGCAGTCAGACGATGGTCGTCCGTACAATGCCGGCCGTGATCGCCGCGCCCGCCATCCCCGCCGACCTGCTGCGCCTGTCCGTCGCCCCGATGATGGACTGGACGGATCCGCATTGCCGCGCCTTCCACCGAGTGCTGACGCCGCACGCGCGGCTGTACAGCGAGATGGTGCACGCCAATGCGGTCCTCCATGGCGACCGTGCGCGCCTGCTGGCGATGGATCCGTCCGAGCATCCGGTGGCGCTGCAACTGGGCGGCAGCGAGCCGGCCTTGCTGGCCGCGGCCGCGCGGATCGGGGTCGAGGCCGGCTTCGACGAGGTCAACCTCAACTGCGGCTGCCCGTCGGACCGCGTGCAGGCCGGGCGCTTCGGCGCCTGCCTGATGCGCGAGCCGGCGCTGGTGGCCGAGAGCGTGGCGGCGATGATCGCGGCGGTGCCCGGGGTGCCGGTGACGGTGAAATGCCGCCTCGGGGTGGACGACGACCACGAGTGGGAACGCTTCCTCCGCTTCGTCGATGCGATCGCCGCCGCGGGCTGCGTGACCTTCGTGGTGCATGCCCGCAATGCCTGGTTGCAGGGGCTGTCGCCGAAGGAAAACCGCGAGGTGCCGCCGCTGCGCTACGACTGGGCCTACCGGCTCAAGCGCGCGCGCCCAGGCTTGCAGGTCGTGGTCAACGGCGGCATCGCCGATGCGGCGGAGGCGACCGCGCACCTCGCGCATGTCGATGGCGCGATGCTCGGCCGCGCCGCGTACCACACGCCCTACCTGCTGCACGCGCTGGACGTCGCCTGGTTCGGCGGCGCGTTGCAGCCGCGGGCTGCGCTGCTGCGCGCCTATCGGCCGTATGTCGAGGCCCAGCTGGCGCGCGGGGTGTTCCTCAAGCACATCACCCGCCACGTCCTTGGCCTGTTCGCCGGCGAGCCCGGCGGGCGCGCCTTCCGGCAGGTGCTCAGCGAAGGCGCGCACAAGCCCGGCGCCGACTGGTCGCTGGTCGAACGGGCGCTGGCGTTGACCGATCGCGGCGACCGCGGGGAGGCGGCGTGATCACCCGCGACCTCGATGCCTTCTTCGCTTTCGCGCGCGGCGTCGATGTCGATGCCGGTCCGGCGACGCCACGCGCCGCGTTCCTGGTCGCGCCCGATGGCTTTCGGCTGGCCGAGCAGTCGGCCACCGACAATGCCTACATGGCCGATGCCGCCGCGTTCGACGCGCAGCGGGCCTCGGCGCAGCATCGCGACCTGCAGCGGGCGATCTCCGCGGTGCTGCCGACGGTCTGCTTCGCCGGCGACCCGGCCACGCCGGACGCGGTGTTCCCGAACAACGCCTTCGGCACCGCGCCCGGGCGCAGCATCGTCGGCCGCATGCGCCACCCGGTGCGCCAGCGCGAGGCCGCCCGCGCCGACATCCGCGCCTTCTTCCGCGACGTGCTGGGCCGGGACGAGGTCGACCTCTCCGCGCAGCCGCATCCCTGCGAGCTCACCGGCTCGCTGGTGATCGACCGCGCCCGCGGGCTGGGCTACTGCGGCCTGTCCGAGCGCTGCGACGAGGCAGGCGCGGCACTGATGCACGCCGCCTTCGGGCTGCGCGCCACCCTGGTGTTCGACCTGGCGCCGGCCGAATACCACGCCAACGTGGTGCTCGCGGTGCTGGCCGGGCGGGCCGCGGTGGTCTGCCCGCGCGGGTTCGCCGACCAGGCAGTGGCCGATGCCATCGCCGGGTTCTACGCGCCACGCGCAATTGTTTGCAACGACGCCGAACATGCGGCCTTCGTCGGCAATTGCATCGCCTTGTCCGCCGACACCGTGTGGATGAGCGCGGCCGCGGCCGGGGCGCTCACGCCCACGCATCGGGCGTCGCTGGACGAGGCCGGCTTCCGCGTCGAGGCGGTGGCCCTGGGCGCGATCGAGGCGGCGGGTGGCTCCCTGCGATGCTGCATCGGCGAAGTGTTTTGAGCGGTCGCCGCGCCCGCAACCTGAACGGCGCGCTATCCTGTTCAGGAAGTTTCAGGGCGGATTCACCGCCTGCGCCCAGAATCGTCGCCAATGTTTCGCTTCCCGGTCCCGCCATGTCCTGCCGTCGCCCGCCCTCGTTGACGCTCCTGGCCGTTGCCTTGCTGGCGATGCTGCCGGCGCTGCCGGCGTTCGCGGACCCGCAGTCGAATGGCGGCAGCCGCGGCGGTCGCCAACAGCAGGACCAGAACAACGATCGCGCCGACCACAGCAGCCTGTCCGACGCCGTGCGCCGGGTGGAGCGCGATACCCGCGGCGAAGTGCTGTCGGCCGAACGCGTGCAGTACGACGGCCGCGACATGCACCGGGTCAAGGTGGTGGACGACCAGGGCCGCGTGCGCGTCTTCATGCAGGAGCCGCGCCACGACGAGCGGGATCGGCCGGCGCAACGCGAGGGCGGTGGCCGGCGCCCGCCTCCGCCTCCACGCGACGATGACGACTGAACCCGCATCCTGAGCCGCTGATAGATGCCCCCGGCCGCGAGGCCGGATCCCACGAGGAGATTCCATGCGTATCCTGCTCGTCGAAGACGAAGCCCCGCTGCGCGAAACCCTGGCCGCGCGCCTGAAGCGCGAAGGCTATGCGGTCGAT
>JAFLEC010000061.1 GCA_017302095.1 Lysobacterales bacterium
CTCGGCGCGGACCTGGCCGCCGAAGCGCTGCTCGACCACCTTGGCCGGCACCTTGCCCGGACGGAAGCCCTTGATCCGCACGGTGCGCGCGATCTCGCGCAGGCGACCGCCGACCTGGTCGTCGATATCGCCCGCGGGCAGGCTGAGGATGACGCGGCGCTCGAGGTTGCCGACGGATTCGACCGAGACTTGCATGATGCGATGACTCCTAGACAGGCCCAAGGGCGGGCCCGGTTGCTGGCGTGCGGGTTGGACGGCCGCGGGCACCGCCCGCGCGTAACGCAATAGTTTCGCCGATGCCGGCCCGCCTGTCATCCCGCCCCGGCGTCCTGCATTGACAGCCCTGCCGCGCGGCCGGACAATGCGCGGCCTTCCGCAACGCCGGCGCGTTTGCGAGGGCAGGAACTTTCGGGGTGTAGCTCAGCCTGGTAGAGCGCCTGCTTTGGGAGCAGGAAGTCGCAGGTTCGAATCCTGTCTCCCCGACCACGGACCCGCTATCGGGGTGCAGGCGGCTCGCACGGATGCCACAATCCGAACGAGGCGCCCGTAGCTCAACCGGATAGAGCCCCGGCCTTCTAAGCCGGTGGTTGCAGGTTCGAGTCCTGCCGGGCGCGCCAAGTCCTGCCGGAAACCGCTGTACCCGTGGTGGCTGTAGCTCAGTTGGTTAGAGTCCTGGATTGTGATTCCAGTTGTCGGGGGTTCGAGTCCCCTCAGCCACCCCACCCTTACATCGCGTTCGACCGGGTTTGCACCACCGCGGACGTTTGCTACAATCGTGTTCTCGGGCCGTTAGCTCAGTTGGTAGAGCAGTTGACTCTTAATCAATAGGTCCAAGGTTCGAATCCTTGACGGCCCACCAATCCCGAGACGCCCGGCCCAAAGCCGGGCGTTTTCTTTTGCACCCGCCGTCGCGGATTCGCACAAGGGGTTCGCCCGCTGCGCGGGCCCGGCCCGTCGCGATGCAGCGCGACGGGCGTTCGCGGGCTCGCAGCGTTGCTGCTCGAATGCCCCGCTCACCCTTGACGGCCCACCAATCCCGAGACGCCCGGCCCAAAGCCGGGCGTTTTCTTTTGCACCCGCCGTCGCGGACTCGCACCGGGGGTTCGCCCGCTGCGCGGGCCCGGCCCGTCGCGATGCAGCGCGACGGGCGTTCGCGGGCTCGCAGCGTTGCTGCTCGAATGCCCCGCTCACCCTTGACGGCCCACCAATCCCGAGACGCCCGCACAAAGCCGGGCGTTTTCTTTTGCACCCGCCGTCGCGGATTCGCACAAGGGGTTCGCCCGCTGCGCGGGCCCGGCCCGTCGCTACAATGGCCACATGCGAAAGTGGCGGAATTGGTAGACGCCCTGGATTTAGGTTCCAGTGCCGCAAGGCGTGCGGGTTCGAGTCCCGCCTTTCGCACGATGCGGGCGCTTGGGTATGCTCGTTGCACCGGCGATCGGCCGGAACGCACAGGATCGCACCATGCGCAGCGGCAACCCCGTCCTCAAGGACGACACCTTCCTCGACCTCGGCAGCGGCACGGTGGTGCGCGGCGATGTCGGCACCATGACCCTGAACGGCACGGTCAACAAGACCGCCTTCCTGCTGGTGCTCACCTTGGCGGGCGCGCTGTTCAGCTGGTCGCAGTTCTCCGGAGCGATGGCGGCCGGCAACCCGGGCGCGATCATGCCCTACGTCTGGGGCGGCGCGATCGGCGGCTTCGTGGTGGCGCTGGTCACCATCTTCAAGAAGGAATGGGCGATGTACACCGCGCCGGCGTACGGCGTGCTGGAGGGCCTGTTCCTCGGCGCCGTGTCGGCCATGTTCGAGCTGCGCTTCCCGGGCATCGTGATGCAGGCGGTCGGACTGACCTTCGGCACCCTGGCCGCGTTGCTGCTCGCCTACCGCAGCGGCCTGGTGAAGGCGACCGAGAACTTCAAGCTCGGCGTGGTGGCGGCGACCGGCGCGATCGCCCTGCTTTACCTCGTCAACATGGGCATGCGGCTGTTCGGCTTCGGCGGGATGGGCTTCATCCACGAGTCCAGCACCATCGGCATCCTGTTCAGCGTGGGCGTGGTGATCGTCGCCGCGCTCAACCTGGTGCTGGACTTCGACTTCATCGAACAGGGCGTCGAACAGGGCGCGCCAAAGTACATGGAGTGGTACGGCGCCTTCGGCCTGCTGGTCACCCTGGTCTGGCTTTACCTGGAACTGCTGCGCCTGCTCAGCAAGCTGCAGTCGCGCAACTGAGCCACGGCCGCAAGGGCAACGAAAAAGGGCGCCATCGGCGCCCTTTTTCATGCGACTCCGCCGGGGCTCAGAGCCGGCGCGCGATCGCCTGCGCGAAGGTCGTGGTGGTGCCGGTGCCGCCGAGGTCCGGGGTCAGCGTGTCCTTGGCCTCGAGGGTGGCGATGATGGCGCCGCGCAGGCGGTTGCCCTGGTCGGCCAGGCCGAGATGGTCGAGCATCTGCCCCGCGCCCAGCAGCAGCGCGCAAGGATTGGCGATCCCCTTGCCCGCGATGTCCGGGGCGGAGCCGTGCACCGCCTCGAAGATCGCCGCCTCGGTGCCGATGTTCGCGCCCGGCGCCAGCCCGAGCCCACCGACCAGCCCCGCGCACAGGTCCGAGATGATGTCACCGAAGAGGTTGGTGGTGACGATCACGTCGAACTGCTCGGGACGCATCACCAGCTGCATGCAGGTGTTGTCCACGATCATCTCGTTGCACTCGATGTCGGGATACTGCTGGGCCACTTCGCGCGCGGTCTTCAGGAACAGGCCAGAGGTCGACTTCAGGATGTTGGCCTTGTGGACCACGGTCACCTTCCTGCGGCCGGTCTTGCGGGCCAGGTCGAAGGCATAGCGCACGATCCGCTCGGAACCGCGGCGCGTGATCTTCTGGGTCAGGGTGGCGGTCTCGCCGTCCTCCGACAGCGACTGGCCCTCGCCGATGTACGCGCCCTCGGTGTTTTCGCGGACCGTGATGAGGTCCACGCCGCTGGGGAAGCGCGACTTGGTATTGGGGAAGCTCTTGGCCGGGCGCACGTTGGCGTAGAGGTCGAAGCGCTTGCGCAGCTCGACGTTGATCGAGCTGAAGCCACCACCGACCGGCGTGGTCAGCGGCGACTTGAGCGCGATGCGATGCTTGCGGATGGAGTCCATGGTCGCCGCCGGCAGCAACTCGCCGTGCTTCTCCAGCGCGACCATGCCGGCATCGGCGAATTCGTAGGAAAGGCCCAGCTGCATCGCGTCCAGCACGTGCAGGGTGGCGTCCATGATTTCCGGGCCGATGCCGTCGCCGCGGATGACCGTGATCGTTGTCATTGCTTGGGGGTTCCAGACAGGCGGGCGCCGCGCGGGACGCGCGGCACCGGGGATGGAACCCGCGATTATCGCAGATGCGGGCGGCGGACGCGGGTCCGCCGGCCTTCAACCATGGTCGTGGGTAGGGGGCGCCGCCGCCTCGCCCTGCTCCAGCCGGTCCAGGAAATCCACGGCCCGCCGCAGGTGCGGGATGACGATCGAACCACCGACCACCAGCCCGATCGAGAACGCCTCGAACATCTCGTCGCGGCTGACCCCGGCCTCCTTGCACTGGGCCACGTGGTAGCTGATGCAGTCGTCGCAGCGCAGCACCATCGATGCCACCAGGCCGCACAGCTCCTTGGTCTTCACGTCGAGCGCACCGGCCTGGTAGGTCTGGGTATCCAGCGCGAAGAAGCGGCGCACGACCTGGTTGGGTTCGGCCAGGATGCGCTGGTTCATGCGCTGGCGGAATTCGGTGAACTGGCGGACGCGGTCCTCGGCCTCGCTCATGCCGCACCCCCGTCCAGCAGCGGCTGCAGCTTGCCGGCGCGGTGCAGCGCCATCATGTCGTCGTAGCCGCCGACGTGGGTGGCGCCGATGAAGATCTGCGGCACGCTGGTGCGGCCGGTGCTGGCCACCATCCGGTTGCGCTCGTCGGCGTCGAGGTCGACGCGGACCTCGGTCCAGGCCTGGCCCTTGCTCTTGAGGAAGTTCTTGGCAGCCACGCAATACGGGCAGATCGCCGTGGTGTAGATCGTGATGGCGGGGGTGTCGCTCAAGGGGGTCTCCGGGAACATGCGAGGATCGCGATGGTCCAATATGCGGTTGGGGCGCCGCGTTTTCCAGCCGCTCAAGCCCTGTTCACGCCCCTCGCCGCCGAACACAGCATCCTGTCCAGATGAACGATCGCCGCCACGCTCCATTCCAGCGCCGTCTCCTGCCCGTGGTGCTGGGGCTGGCCGCCTGTGTCCCGGCCGTCGCGCAGGAGGCGCGCCTGCCGGACATCGGGTCGTCGGCGGGCACCGTGCTGTCGCCCGCGCGCCAGGCCGAATACGGGGCGATGACCCTCGCCCAGTTGCGGCATGCCGGCTACGTGCTCGACGACCCGCTGCTGGACGGCTGGCTGCGCGACGTCGGGATGCGCCTCGGCGGCAGCAGCGACCGGCCGCAACAGAGTTTCACCTTCTTCCTGCTGCGCGACCGCCAGATCAATGCGTTCGCCACCCTCGGCGGTTACATCGGGATGAATGCGGGCCTGGTGCTGGCCGCTGACCGCGAGGACGAGGTCGCCGGCGTACTCGCCCACGAGATCGCCCACGTCACCCAGCAGCACGTGCTGCGCGGCGCCGAGAAGGCGCAGCGCGACAGCCTGCCGATCCTGCTGGCCACGCTCGGCGCGATCGTCGCGGCCCAGCAGGCCGGCGGCAATTCCAGCGGCGATGCCACCTCGGCGGCGGTGATGACCGGGCTGGGCATGCTGCAGCAGCGGCAGATCGACTACACCCGCGACAACGAAGCCGAGGCAGACCGCATCGGCATCCGCAACCTCGCCCGGGCCGGCTTCGATCCGCAGGCAATGGCCGAGTTCTTCGAGACCCTGCAGTCGGTGGTGCGGATGAACCAGGGCGACGAACGCTCGCAGGTCCCCGGCTACCTGCAGACCCACCCCCTGACCCTGGCCCGCATCAGCGAGGCACGCGAGCGCGCGGCCAAGCTCGAGCCGCAGGTCGCCACGGACTCGGTGGCGGTGAGCAGCAACCCGCTGCTGCCGGCGGGGCTGCGGATCCAGGCGCAAGGGCCGCGCGGGCGGGGTGCCACCGGTGATTTTGGTTGGGCGCGTGAACGCTTGCGGGTGCTGAGCGCGAATACCCCGGCGCAGGCGATCCGCGAATACCAGGCCATGCAGGCGAAGGCGCCGCTGGACGACGCCCAGCGCTACGGACTGGCCTTCGCGCGCATGCAAGCGGGCCAGTACCGGGATGCGGTTCCCGAGCTGCAGGCGCTGCAGGCCAAGCGCCCGGACAGCTTGTGGCTGGCGATCGGGCTCGGACAGGCGGAGGCGCTGTCCGGTCATGCGGCGGACGCCGATCGACGGTTCGAGGCGTGGTTGGCACGCATGCCGACCCACCGGGCGCTCGCGCTGAGCTATGCGCAACTGTTGGCGGACCGTAATACCAAGAGCGCCGGCGAACGCGCAGTCGCGGTGTTGCGACCCCTGCTGTCCTCGCCGGCGGTGAACGACGCCCTGTTCCAGCAATCCTACGCGCGCGCCAACGAGGTGGCCGGCGACGAAGTTCGCGCCGGCGAGGCGTGGGCGGAAGCGGCCTACCTCGGCGGCCGCCCGGAGCAGGCCCTGGTCCAGCTCAACAACCTCAAGAAGCGGGCCAACCTCGACTACTACGCGCGCAGCCGCATCGACGCCCGGATCGCCGCGATCACTCCGATGGTGCTCGAGCTGCGCCGGCAGGGCGTGCGCGACGAGGACGCGACCGGCAAGATCCGGGTCGGCGTGCGCGGCGGCAGCGACGCAAGCGACGCCCGCGGATGGTGACAACGTCACCAAAGCGTCACAAAACGGTCGTGTAATGGCAGCATGGTGCCGCGAGGCACCGCCCCCGCCGCCACGCAGGACCCGGCATGCAGAAGCGCATCCTGATCGTCGAAGACGAGCCCGCGATCCGCGACATGGTCGCCTATGCCCTGCGCAAGGGCGAGTTCGAGCCGGTGACCGCGGGCGATGGCCGCGAGGCGCAGGCCGCGATCGCCGAGCGCGTGCCCGACCTGATCCTCCTCGACTGGATGCTGCCCGGCAGCAGCGGCCTGGAACTCGCCCGCCGCTGGCGTCGCGAGTCGCTGACCCGCGACGTGCCGATCATCATGCTCACCGCACGCGGCGAGGAAAACGACCGCGTCGGAGGGCTGGAAGCCGGCGTCGACGACTACGTGGTCAAGCCGTTCTCCGCCCGCGAACTGCTGGCGCGGATCCGCGCGGTCATGCGCCGTTCGCGCGAGGATGACGAGGACGGCAGCGTGCAGGTCGGCGCGCTTCGCATCGACGGTGCCGCGCACCGAGTGTTCGCCGAGGCCGGCGGCGAACCGGTACCGGTCGCGATCGGCCCCACCGAATACCGACTGCTGCATTTCTTCATGACCCACCCGGAGCGCGTCTACAGCCGCTCGCAGCTGCTGGACCATGTCTGGGGCGGCAGCGTATACGTCGAGGAACGTACGGTCGACGTGCATATCCGCCGCCTGCGCAAGACCCTGGAACCGCACGCGCTGGATGCGATGGTGCAGACCGTGCGCGGCACCGGCTACCGCTTCTCGGCGGCGGCATGAGCACGCGCCGGCGCCACCGAAGCTAGGCCCGCCGCATGTCGCCTGCCGCCCGCAACGCCTGGTTCCGCACCCTCGGCCAACTCGCGCTGGTCCTGGCGATCGGCCTGGCGGTCGGCCTGCTGCTCGGGCAACCTTGGCCGGCGCTGACCGTCGCGGCTCTGGCCGTGGTCGCCTGGCACTACTGGAAGCTGCGGGGCGTGCTGTTGCGCCTGACTGCGCGGCAGCGGCTGGACCCGCCGGCCGGAGAAGGCGTGTGGAACGAACTCGACCGCCTGCTGCACCGCAGCCAGGCCGAGATGCGCGCGCGCAAGCGCCGGCTGCTGGCGATGCTGCGCGCCTACCGCGCCGCCGCCGCCGCGCTGCCCGACGCGATCGTGGTGGTCGATCGCAACACCCAGCGCGTGCTCTGGTTCAACGAGGCCGCCACTCCGTTGCTGGGCCTGCACTACCCGCGCCACCAGGACGCCTCGATCGTCGCCGCGCTGCAGCCGCTGCCGCTGGCGCAGTGGCTCGCCGCCGGCCGCAATGCCGAACCGCTGACCGACGTCGCCTCGCCCGCCGACCCCGGCATGCGCCTGAACCTGCGGCTGATCCCCTATTCCGAGGAACTGTGGCTGCTGGTCGCCCGCGACGTGACCCGGACCATGCGCCTGGAGCACATGCGGCGCGACTTCGTCGCCAACGTCTCGCACGAGCTGCGCACGCCGCTCACCGTGGTCCACGGCTACCTGGAGATGCTCGATCCCGACGAGAAGCCCGACTGGGCGCCGATGCTGGCGGAGATGCAGCGCCAGTCGCAGCGCATGACCCAGCTGGTCGAGGACCTGCTGGCGCTGTCGCGGCTGGAAGCCCGCGACACCCTGCCAGAGGAACGGGTGGCGATGGCGCCGATGCTGGCCACCCTGCGCCGCGAGGCCGAGGCGCTGAGCCAGGGCCGGCACCGGGTGTCGGTCGAGGACACGGCCGGCGTGGACCTGCTGGGCTCGACCAAGGAACTGCACAGCGCCTTCTCCAACCTGGTCAGCAACGCGATCCGCTACACCCCGGCCGGGGGCGAGGTCGCGATCCGCTTCGCCCGCGATGCCGATGGCGGCGCCTCGCTGGCCGTGCGCGACAGCGGCTACGGCATCCCCGCCACGCACCTGCCTCGGATCACCGAACGCTTCTACCGCGTGTCCAACAGCCGTTCCCGCGAATCCGGCGGCACCGGACTGGGGCTGGCCATCGTCAAGCACGTGCTGGGCCTGCATCATGCGAGCCTGGACATCGCCAGCGAGGTCGGCAAGGGCAGCACATTCGCCTGCCGCTTCGGCCCCGGCCGGCTGCTGCCGCGCGACCCCACGCCCGAGACGCCCGCCCTGCCATGACGCCATCGCCCGCCGCCGTCTCCACCCTGCGCGACCCGACCCTGTACGCCAACCGCGAACTGGGCCAGCTCGACTTCAACTTCCGGGTGCTGGCGCAGGCGCAGGACCCGGCGGTGCCGCTGCTGGAGCGGCTGCGCTACCTGTGCATCAGCTGCACCAACCTCGACGAGTTCTTCGAGATCCGCGGCGGTTCCGTGCGCCACGCGATCGACTTCGGCCTGCCGCCCGCGGCAGACGGGCTGGCGCCCTCGGTGCTGCTGGGCCGCATCCACGACCGCGCGGCCGAACTGGTCGATGCGCAATACCGCTGCTTCTACGAGGAGATCCGCCCAGCCTTGTGGGACCAGGGCATCCGCCTGCTGCAGCGCGAGCAATGGACACCGGACCAGGTCGCCTGGCTGCGCGCGCACTTCCGCGACGAGATCATGCCGGTGCTGTCGCCGCTGGCCCTGGATCCCGCGCACCCGTTCCCGAAGATCCTCAACAAGTCGCTCAACGTGGTGGTCCTGCTGGAGGGCCGCGATGCCTTCGGCCGCGAGGGCCACATGGCGATCGTGCGCGCACCGCGCTCGTTGCCGCGGATCATCCGCCTGCCCGACGACCCCGATGGCGACGGCGACGCGTGCCACGACTTCGTGTTCCTCAGCTCGGTGCTGTCGGCGTTCGTCGACGAGCTGTTCCCGGGCATGCGGGTCAAGGGCGCGCACCAGTTCCGGGTGACCCGCAATTCCGAGCTGATCGTCGACGAGGACGATGTCGACAACCTCGCGCTGGCGCTGCGCGACGAACTGCTCGGCCGTGGCTACCTGCGCGCGGTGCGCCTGGAGATCGACGAACGCTGCCCCGCCGATGTCGTGCGCATGCTGCTGGACAACTTCGAGCTGCCGCAGAACGCGGTCTACAAGATCAACGGCCCGGTCAACCTCAACCGTGTGGTCCAGGTCTACGACATGGTCCACCGGCCGGACCTGAAGTTCCGCCCGTTCCAGCCGCGGATGGCGCGCGACCTGGAAGGCATGTTCGACGCCATCCGCCAGGGCGACGTGCTCCTGCACCATCCCTACGACGCATTCACGCCGGTACTCGAACTGATCCGCCAGGCCGCCGAAGACCCCAACGTGCTCGCGATCAAGCAGACGCTGTACCGCACCGGCAAGGACTCGTCGATCGTCGAGCACCTGATCCAGGCCGCGCGCAACGGCAAGGACGTGACCGTGGTGGTCGAATTGCGCGCGCGCTTCGACGAGGAGGCCAACCTCGGCCTCGCCGACCGCCTGCAGGACGCCGGCGTGCAGGTCGTGTACGGCGTGGTCGGCTACAAGACCCACGCCAAGATGCTGCTGATCGTGCGCCGCGAGGGGCGCCAGCTGCGCCGCTACGTGCACCTCGGCACCGGCAACTACCACAGCGGCACCGCGCGCGCGTACACCGACTTCAGCCTGATGACCGCCAACCCGGACATCGGCCACGACGTCCACCTGATCTTCCAGCAATTGTCGGGCCTGGCCGCACCGCTTCAGCTCAAGCACCTGCTGCAGTCGCCGTTCACCCTGCACGCCGGCGTGCTGTCGCGGATCGCGCGCGAAGCCGAACATGCCCGCGCCGGCCGCAAGGCGCGGATCGTGGCGAAGATGAACGCCCTCAACGAGCCGCAGGTGATCGAAGCCCTCTACGCCGCCTCGCAAGCCGGCGTCGACATCGACCTGGTGGTGCGCGGCGCCTGCACCCTGCGCCCGGGCCTGCCCGGCGTCTCCGAAACCATCCGCGTGCGGTCGATCGTCGGTCGCTTCCTCGAGCACCACCGCGTCTGGTGGTTCGCCAACGACGGCGCCCCGGACCTGTTCTGCTCGTCGGCCGACTGGCTGGAGCGCAACCTGCTGCGCCGGGTGGAGACCGCGTTCCCGGTGCTCGACCCGGCCGCGGCCGGGCGCGTGTACCGCGAAGGACTGGCGAACTACCTCGAGGACAACCAGAACACCTGGGAACTGCAGGTGGATGGCACCTACGTCCGCCGGCAACCGCGCAAGGGCGAGGCGCCGTTCTCGGCGCAGCTGGCCCTGCTCGACGACCTGTACGCCTGAGCCGCGGCGGCGGGCGATAATCGCCGCATGCGCCCCAGCCGATCCGCCGCCCGATGAGGACGCCGCCACGCCGCCAACCCGCCCGCGGGCAGGCCGCGCCGCTGCGCGACGGCGACGTGCTGGCCGCTCTGGACCTCGGTTCCAACAGCTTCCACATGGTGGTCGCGCAACGCGTGCTGGGGCAGTTGCGGGTGGTCGACCGCCTGCGCGAGACCGTGCGCATGGCCGAAGGCCTGGACGGATTCGGCGGGCTGGCGCCCGACGTGCGCGACCGCGCCCTCGCCTGCCTGGAACGCTTCGGCCAGCGCGTCGCCGAATTGCCGGCGCCGCGGATCCGCGCGGTGGCGACCAACACGGTCCGCCAGCTGCGCGCGCCGGAACGGTTCCTGGTCCCCGCCGAAGCCGCGCTCGGGCATGCGATCGAAGTGATCTCCGGCCGCGAGGAAGCGCGCCTGGTGTACCTCGGCGTGGCGCATGCGCAACCG
>JAFLEC010000062.1 GCA_017302095.1 Lysobacterales bacterium
GGTGGATGCGGTGATGATCGGGGCGGCCCGGCGCGCCTTCTGCGCGGTGCGCCCGCCCGGGCACCACGCCACCAGCGATGCGGCGATGGGCTTCTGCCTGTTCAACAGCATCGCGGTGGCCGCGCGCCACGCGATCGACGCGCATGGCCTGGAGCGCGTGGCGGTGGTCGATTTCGACGTGCACCACGGCAACGGCACCCAGGCGATCTTCGAACACGACAGCCGGGTGCTGTACGCCAGTTCGCACCAGGCCCCGCTCTATCCCTGGACCGGCGACCGCAGCGAAACCGGCGCGGGCAACATCTTCAATGCCACCCTGCCGCCTGGCAGCGACGGCAGCCTGTTCCGCCGGATCTGGGGCGACCGCCTGTTGCCGGCGATCGACGACTTCGCACCGCAACTCCTGTTGATCTCGGCCGGTTTCGACGGCCACCGGCGCGATCCGCTGGCGCAGTTGCAACTGGATGCCGCGGATTTCGGCTGGCTGACCGAGGCACTGGTGGGGCTCGCCGAGCGCCATTGCCAGGGACGGCTCGTATCGGCGCTCGAAGGCGGCTACGACCTCGACGCCCTTGCCGAATCCAGCGTCGCCCACCTCCGCGCGCTCGGCGCCTGACCCCGGCGCGCGGTTTGCCGGCCCGGCGGGGTTCCGGCAAGCTAGCCGCCTGCATTTCGCCTCTGGATCCCCCGTGCGCCCAGTCCTGCGCCTGCTTCCCCTGCCCCTCTGCATCGCCCTGTCGCTCCAGGCCCATGCCGCCGACGGCATGCCGCCCAGCTGGGGCCTGTGTCCAGCCGTCGATGCCGTCAAACCCTTCGTCGACGCGCAGTCGCTACCGGAAGGGCTGAAGATCGACAATGCCCAACAGGAAACCGAAATCGAGGGCGATGCGCTGAGCGGCACCGAGGAAAACCCGGTGTTCAACGGCAACGTGACCCTGCGCCGCGGCTCCCAGTTCATGGGGGCCGACCAGCTGACCTACGACAAGCAGCAGGAACGCTACGTCGCCGAAGGCAGCATCCGCTTCCAGGGTGCCGGCTTGCGCGTGGTCGCGGCCCGGGCGCAGGGGGACCAAGCCAGCGACACGCACACCATCGAGCAACTCGATTACCAACTGCTGGAGCGGCGCGGCAACGGCGGCGCGGATAGCGTGACCCTGGTGGGCAACCAGGGCAGCCTCAAGGGCGCCACCTATTCGACCTGCGCCCCGGACCAGCGCCAGTGGCAATTGAGTGCGCGCCAGATCGACATCGATACCGACAAGGGCTTCGCCGTGGCCCGCGGCGCCACCCTGCGGGTCGGCAAGGTACCGGTGCTGTACATGCCCTGGTTCATGTTCCCCACCGACGAACGCCGGCGCACCGGCCTGCTGTTCCCCTCGATCTCCAACTCCAGCCGCAACGGTTTCGACTGGCGGCAGCCGGTCTACCTGAACCTGGCGCCCAATTACGACGCCACCCTGTCGCCGCGGATCATGAGCTCGCGCGGCTTCCAGCTGGGTGCGCAGTTCCGTTACCTGGTGGAGGGCGGCAAGGGCACCCTGGAGGGCGCCTACATGCCCGACGACGACCTGCGCGGCCGCGATCGGGGCATGTTCCGCTACAACGCGTTCCAGAACATCACCAGCCACTGGCAGGCGCGCGCCAACGTCAACTGGATCAGCGATACGCGCTATTTCGAGGACTTCAGCAGCAGCCTGGACGGACTCTCGCAGTACACGGCCTTCAGCGAGATCGGCATCTATGGCCGCGGTCGCGGTTGGGACGCGGCGATCACCGCCGACCATTGGCAGCTGGCCGACTACACGCTCTCCGAATCGGACCTCCCGTATGACCGCCTGCCGCGCGCGTACCTCAGCGTGGACCGTCCCCTCGTCGGCCCGTTGCACTGGGGCGTGAACGCCGAGACCGTGCGCTTCCAGCACGAGACGGAACCCGCTGGCTCGCGCGTCGACCTCAAGCCCTGGCTCAGCCTGCCCCTGCGCGGCGATGCATGGTTCCTGACCCCGACCCTCGCCTATCGCTACACGCAATACGACCTCGACGACGCGCTGGCGCAGTCGCTCGGCGGCGCCTCGCCTTCGCGCGGGCAGTCGATCTTCAGCGTCGATGGCGGACTGTTCTTCGACCGCGAGACCCGGGTCAAGGGGAAGGACTACCTGCAGACGATCGAGCCGCGCATCTTCTACCTGCGCGTGCCCTACGCGGACCAGGCGGACATGCCGCTGTTCGACACCCAACCGCTCACCTTCAGCTGGGGCCAGCTGTTCCGCGACAACCGCTACTCCGGCGCGGACCGCCAGGCCGATGCGAACCAGGTGACCGTCGCGGTCAGCACCCGCATGATCCGCCAGTCGGACGGTCGCGAGCGCTTCTCTGCGAGCCTCGGCCAGATCCACTACCTGGACGCCTCACGGGTATTCCTGCCCGGCGAGCCGATCACGGAACAAGGCCGGTCCGCGTGGGTCGCGGATGCGAACTACGCACCCACCGACCGCTGGACCTTCGGCGCGTCCTACCAGTGGGAGCCGAAGTTCAAGCGGACCGACCTCGCCAGCGTGCGCGCGCGCTACCTGCTGCCGGACGATGGCGTGTTCAACCTCGGCTACCGCTACCGACGCGACGTGCTCGAACAGGTCGACCTGTCGTTCCTGTACCCGATCAACGACAGCTGGAGCGCGGTGGGTCGCTACTACTACTCGCTGTTCGACAACAAGGCGCTGGAAACCGTCGCCGGCGTGCAGTGGGACAGCTGTTGTGTCGCCGTTCGGGTTGTGGCGAGGCGCTACGTGCACAATCGTGCCGGCGACCTGAGCAACGCCCTGATGTTCGAGATCGAACTGAAGGGACTGGGATCGGCCGGGCAGGACACCCAACGGGTCCTGCGCCGTTCCGTCCTCGGCTACAATCGGGACGACCTGTATCTGGTGCCGCCGCAGACCGCCACGGGCCAGCCTTCCCCGCCGGACATCGACGACGCCTCCCCATGATCCACGCTCCCCGCCTGTGCACTTCCCATTCCATCCTGGCCCTCGTCCTGGCCGGAATGCTCGCCACCGGCGGCACTTCGGCGCAGTCCTACGCCGGCATGGAATCCGTCGACCGCATCGCTGCGGTGGTGAACGAGGACGTCATCCTGCGCAGCGAGCTGGATCGCGCGGTCGCCAACATCCGTGCCCAATACGCGGGCAAGGAAGACCAGTTGCCCCCGCCCGAGGTGTTGGAACGCCAGGTGCTCGAGCGGCTGATCCTGACCCGCCTGCAGATCGAGCGGGCCACCGACGCCGGGATCACGGTCAGCGACGAGGAACTGGAGCAAGCGGTTCGCAGTGTCGGCCAGCAGAACAACATGGACGTCGACCAGCTGCGCGCGCGACTGGCGCAGGACGGCATGTCGTTCACCAGCTTCCGCAACAACCTGCGCGACGAGATCGTCACCCAGAAGCTGCGCCAGAGCTTTGCGCAGAGCCGGATCAACGTGAGCGAGGCCGAGGTGGATGCCGCGCTCGCCACCGCATCCGCTGCCGCCAGCCAGCAGTTCCACCTCGCCCACGTGCTGGTGGCCACGCCCGACGGCGCGACCCCCGAGCAACTCGCCACCGCGCAGAAGAAGATCGAGGGCGTGAAGGCCCTGATCGACAAGGGCGAGATGACCTTCGCCGCCGCCGCCGTGCGCTACTCGGACAGCCCCAACGCGCTGGAGGGCGGCGACCTCGGCTGGCGTGGCCTGAACGAGATCCCGCCGTCCTTCGCCGCGACCATCCAGCAGATGCAGCCCGGCCAGGTGATCGGTCCGATCCGTGGTCCCAGCGGCTTCCAGCTGCTGCAGCTGGTCGAGACGCGCACCCAGGCCGCCGGCGGCGGGGAGCAGGTCACCCAATTCTCGGCACGCCAGATCCTGGTCAAGGTCGACGACAAGACCGACGACGCGGCCGCCAAGGCCAAGGCGGAAACGCTGGCCGCCCGCATCGCCGGGGGCGCCGACTTCGCCAAGCTCGCGGCCGAGGACTCCGATGACGCGACCACCAAGCGCCGCGGCGGCGACCTCGGCTGGTTCACCAGCGATACCTACGGCAATGCTTTCGCCATGCAGGTCGCGGCGCTGTCGGATGGCCAGTCCTCTGCCCCGTTCAAGACCGATGCCGGCTGGGTCATCGTGAAGCGCGTGGGCAGCCGCCAGGTGGCCTCGGGAGACGAGAACCGCCGCGCCCAGGTCCGCGACACCATTGGCCGCCGCAAGCTCGAGGACGAGTGGAACCGCTTCCTGCGCGAAATGCGCGGCGAGGCGTATGTCGACGTGCGTGGCGCCCAAACCGCCGCCGACGCCAAGCCCGCCGCTGGCGGCTGACCCCCGACTCCGCCATGCGCCCGCGGCTCGCGCTGGTCCCCGGCGAACCGGCGGGCATCGGTCCGGAACTCGTCGTGCGCGCGCTCCAGCGCGTCTGGAACGCAGACGTCACCGTGTTCGGCGACCGCGCGTCCCTGGCCGCGGCCGCCCGTTCGCTCGATCTGCCGCTGCCGCCGCACGTGGCCTTGGTCGACATCGCCAATGCGGTCCCCGCGACGCCCGGCACGCCAGACCCGCGCAACGCCCCGATGGTGGTCGAAGCCCTGGAGCGCGCGGCGCGCGCCTGCCTGCAAGGTGACTTCGACGGCCTGGTGACCGGCCCGGTGCACAAGGGCGTGATCAACGACGCCGGCATCCCGTTCACCGGCACCACCGGCCTGCTCGCCGCACAGGCCGGCTGCGAGGTCGTCATGATGCTGGCCAATCCCGGCATGCGGGTGGCACTGCAGACCGTGCACTTGCCGCTGCGCGCCGTCCCCGACGCGATCACGCCTGCGGCGCTGTCCGCCACCCTGCGGATCGTCGATACCGCGCTCCGCGGCGACTTCGGCATCGACCAGCCGACCATCGCGGTGCTCGGGCTGAACCCGCATGCCGGCGAGGACGGCCACCTCGGCCTCGAGGAACGCGCGGTCATCGCGCCGACCCTCGAACGCTTGCGCGGCGAAGGCCTGCGCCTGGTGGGGCCGCTGCCGGCCGACACCGCCTTCCTGCCCGGCAAGCTGGCCGGCTTCGACGCGGTGCTGGCGATGTACCACGACCAAGGGCTGCCGGTGCTCAAGCACAGCGACTTCGCCAATGCCGTCAACCTGACCCTGGGCCTGCCGTACCCGCGGGTGGCGGTGGACCACGGCACCGCCCTCGACCTGGCCGGCACCGGCACCGCCGATCCCTCCAGCCTGTTCGCGGCGATCCGCACTTGCGCCGGATTGGCGGCAGCCCGCGTCCGCACGAGGGCGTCCGCATGAGCCGGGGATTTCCACCGCGCGCCAATGCCGACGGCTTCGCCACCGAAGCCAAGAAGCACCTCGGGCAGAACTTCCTGCACGAGAAGGGCGTGATTGCGAAGATCGTGCAGGCGATCGATCCGCAGCCGGGCGACGAGATCGTCGAAATCGGACCGGGCCAGGGCGCGCTGACCTTCCCGCTGCTGCAGCGCCATGGCGCGTTGACCGCGATCGAATTCGACCGCGACCTGCATGCGCCGCTGCAGGCCGCCGCCCGCGCGCATGGCACCCTGCGCCTAGTCGAGGGCGACGTGCTCGGCGTGGATTTCAGCGCGCTCGCCGCCGAACTCGCGCCCGCCGACGGCCGCATCCGCCTGGTCGGCAACCTGCCCTACAACCTCAGCTCGCCGATCCTGTTCCACGCACTGGACCATGCGCCGGCGATCCGCGACATGCACTTCATGCTGCAGAAGGAAGTGGTCGAGCGGATGGCCGCAGGCCCGGGCAGCAAGGTCTATGGCCGCCTGAGCGTGATGCTGCAGGCCTACTGCGCGGTGACGCCGCTGTTCACGGTGCCGCCCGGTGCGTTCCGGCCGGCGCCGAAGGTGGACTCGGCGGTGGTCCGGCTGGTGCCGAAGCCGGCCGAGCGCATCGAGGTCGCCGATCGCGCGATGTTCGCGCACGTGGTCCGCGCGGCCTTCGGGCAGCGCCGCAAGACCCTGCGCAACGCACTGCAGGGCGTCGCCGACGCTGCCGCCATCGAAGCCGCGGGCCTGCGCCCGGATTTGCGCGCGGAGCAGGTCGAGGTGGCCGGCTTCGTGCGCCTGGCCAACCTGCTGGCGGCCCGCTGAGCCGCGTGCGGACGGCGTGATGCCGGCAATGGCCGCGGCTCGCTAGAATGCGCGCATGGGCAACACCGATTACCAGTTCGACATCGACGTCGACACCCGCTTCCTCGACGACCAGTCGGCCCCCGAAGAGGGCCGCTACGTCTTCGCCTACACCATCCACATCCGCAACGAGGGCAAGGTGCCCGCGCGCCTGCTCGGCCGCCGCTGGCTGATCACAGACGGCAACGGCAAGGTGCAGGAGGTGGTCGGCGAGGGCGTTGTCGGCGAACAGCCGTGGCTGCGCCCCGGCGAGGGCTTCGAATACACCTCGGGCGCGGTGCTGGAGACCGACATCGGGACCATGCGCGGCAGCTACGACGTGCTCGCGGACGACGGCACGCGCTTCGCGGCGCCGATCCCGGCGTTCACCCTCTCCGTGCCGCGCACGCTGCACTGAGATGGCGGTCTGGGCCATCGGCGACCTGCAGGGTTGCCACGACGTCACCCAGCGCCTGCTGGAGCGGATCCGCTTCGACCCGGCGGTCGACCGGCTGTGGTTCTGCGGCGACCTGGTGAACCGCGGCGGGCAGTCGATCGAGACCCTGCGCCTGGTGCATTCGCTGCGCGCGTCGGCGCACGTCGTGCTGGGCAACCACGACCTGTCGTTGCTGGCGATCGGCGAGCGCACCCCGGAGGAGCAGCGCAAGGTCAACCCCGACCTGCAGGGCGTCCTGTTCGCGGAGGACGGCCCGATGCTGCTGGCCTGGCTGCGCTCGCAGGAACTGGCGCACGTGGATCGCGAGCTCGGCTGGATGATGGTGCACGCGGGGTTGGCGCCGAAGTGGACCACCCAGCTGGCGGAGAAGCACGCCCGCGAGATCGAGGCGAAGCTGCACGGCGACCAGTACCGCAAGCTGCTGAAGAACATGTACGGCGACGGCCCGGACTGGTCGCCGCGGCTCAACGGCAGCGAGCGCGACCGCGCGATCATCAACATCTTCACCCGCATGCGCTACTGCAGCCCGCGCGGGCGCATCGCCTTCGAGCACAAGGGCGAACCCGGCAGCCAGCCGCCGGGCCTGTATCCCTGGTACTCGGTGCCGGGCCACGCGCCGCGCGACCTCAAGGTGGTCTGCGGGCACTGGAGCACGCTCGGCCTGTTCGTCGGCCACGGCGTGCACGCGATCGACACCGGTGCGGTGTGGGGCGGCAAGCTCACCGCGCTGCAGCTGGATGCCGACGGCCTGCACGCGGTGCAGGTGCCCGGTCGCGACGTCCCCGCCCCGCCGCCGAAGAAGCGCGGGCCACGCCCGCACGACCGCCGCCGCGATCCGAACCGGCGCCCGCCGGCGCCCGTCGCCGATCAGCCGAGTTCGTAGTCGACGAATTCGAAGGCGCAGGCGTGCGTCGCATCGGCCGGATGCGCGAGCCGCGCCACTTCCCGCCAATCCGACGCATCGAAGCGCGGAAAGAAGGCATCCGCCTGGTCGACCGTGGTGTCCACCCAAGTCAGGTGCAGCCGCGTGGCCTGCGGCAACGCCAACGCGTACACCTCGCCACCGCCGATGACGCAGAGCTCGCCGGCCTCGTCGCCGGCCAGTGCCAGCGCCTCGTCCAGCGAGGCCACCGCCTGCATGCCGGCGAACGGCATGCGGCCCCCGCGAGTCAGCACCAGGTTGCGCCGCTTCGGCAGCACGCGGCCCAACGACTCGGCGGTCTTGCGCCCCATCAGCACCGGCTTGCCCAGGGTCAGCGCCTTGAAGCGCCGAAGGTCGTCCGGCAGGTGCCACGGCAGCGCATTGCCGCGGCCGATGGCGAAATTGCGGTCCAGCGCGGCGACCAGCGACACATGCATGCGCGATGCCGGCATCAGACCGCGACCGGCGCCTTGATCGCCGGCCACGGGTCGTAGCCCTCGATGGCGATGTCGTCGTAGCGGAACCCGAAGATGTCGCGCACGTCCGGATTGAGCTTCAGCGTGGGCAACGCGCGCGGCTGGCGTGCGAGTTGTTCGCGCGCCTGCTCGAAGTGGTTCGAGTAGAGGTGCGCATCGCCCAGCGTGTGCACGAAATCGCCGACTTGCAGGCTGCAGACCTGCGCCACCAGGTGGGTGAGCAAGGCATAGCTGGCGATGTTGAACGGCACCCCCAGGAAGATGTCGCCGCTGCGCTGGTACAGCTGGCAGCTGAGCTTGCCGTCGGCCACGTAGAACTGGAACAGGGTGTGGCAGGGCATCAACGCCATCTTCGGCAGTTCGGCGACGTTCCACGCGGAGACGATCAGCCGGCGCGAATCGGGATTGCGCTGGATCTCGTCCACCACCCAGCGGACCTGGTCGATGGTGGTGCCGTCCGCGCCTTCCCAACTGCGCCATTGCTTGCCGTAGACCGGGCCGAGCTCGCCGTCGGCATCGGCCCACTCGTCCCAGATGCTGACCTTGTTGTCCTTCAGGTAGGCGATGTTGGTGCTGCCCTGCAGGAACCACAGCAGTTCGTGCACGATCGAGCGCAGGTGCAGCTTCTTGGTGGTGACCAGCGGGAACCCCTGCGCCAGGTCGAAGCGCATCTGCCAGCCGAACACGCTGCGCGTGCCGGTGCCGGTGCGGTCGGCCTTCCCGGTGCCGTGCTCGAGCACATGGCCGAGCAGGTCGAGGTATTGCTTCATGGCGCGGCTCCGGCAAGACGCCTCACTTCGTCGTCTCCGCCGGGGCCGGCTGCAGGGTCGGCGAGGCATGCGACTTCCACAGCCAGAACAGCCCCAGCAGCACCAGCGGCAGGCTCAGGACCTGGCCCATGGTGACCCAGCCGAACGCCAGGTAGCCGAGCTGCGCATCGGGCTGGCGCACGAATTCGACGAGGAAGCGGAAGCCGCCGTACAGCAGGGCGAACAGGCCGCTCACCGCGTAACGGGGGCGCGGCTTGCGCGAAAACCAGACCAGTACCGCGAACATCACCAGCCCCTCGAGGGTCGCCTGGTAGAGCTGCGACGGATGCCGCGCGAACGCGTCCAGCAGCCCGGCGTCGAACTGCGCCTTCAGGGTGGCGGCATCCATCGAAGCGAACGGTTCCGGCAGTGCGCGCGGGAACACCACGCCCCAACCATCGAAGGCGGTGCCCTGGGTCGGCTTGCCCCAGAGCTCGCCGCCGATCCAGTTGCCGATGCGGCCGAAGCCGAGCCCCGCGGGCACCAGCGGCGCGACGAAATCGACCACGTCGAAGAAGTGCAGGCGATGCTTGCGCGCCCACCAGGCGACCGCAACGAGCACCCCGAGCAGGCCGCCGTGGAAGCTCATCCCGCCTTCCCAGACCTTGAAGATCGACAGCGGCGCGGCGGCGAAGGCGGGGAAGTCGTAGAACAGGATGTAGCCGACGCGTCCGCCCAGCACCACGCCGAGCATCGCGTAGAACATCAGGTCGCCGAAGCCCTGTTCGTCGACCCCAGGCAGGCGCCCGGCGCGCACGCGCCTGCGGCCCAACCACCAGGCCACCAGGAACCCGAGCAGGTACATCAGGCCGTACCAGTGCACCTGCGGATGCACGCTGCCGACCAGCGGCAGGGTCCAGGTCCCGAGGTCGAGGGCGATGGGGTCGATCCGGTGGAAGTAAGGCATCGGCGTATTGTGCCCCAGCCCCGCGCCACGCGACCGCCGCGCGCGTCAGAGCATCACGGGCCGATTGGGCAATTCGTCGATGTCGCCGTCACCGGGTTCGCGCGGGAAATGCGATGCCAGCAGGTCGCCGGTCGCCTCGATGCCGGACACCACCGCATCCACGTGGTCGCCCCCGGCCAGCGCCCCTTCCATCAGCTGGCAGACGCCGCGCCACTGCGCCTCGCTGACCCGCCCGGAGAGGCCGCGGTCGGCCACGATCTCGATCCGGTGATCCGCCATCAGGAGGTAGACCAGTACCCCGTTGTTGGCCGCGGTGTCCCAGACCCGCAGGCGCGCGAAGGCCTCTTCGGCACGCGTGCGCGCCTCGACGCCGCGCAGGAGCGCGCCCCACGGCAGGGTCGCCTCGACCGCGAAGCAGACTTCCGCGGTATGGCAGCTTTCGCTCATCGCGATCGCCGCCGCGATCCGATCCATCGCCTCGGCCGGGAACCAGGCCGGGGCCGCCGGCGTCGCCAGGTGCCGCCACATGCGGGTCAGGGTGCCGGCCATCACCAGCCCCCCGAGGCGCCACCGCCTCCGGACATGCCACCACCGCCCGACCAGCCGCCACCGGATGAACCGCCACTCCAGCCGCCACCACCCATCCCGCCGCCGCCCCAACCGCCCCAGCCGCGGTCGCG
>JAFLEC010000063.1 GCA_017302095.1 Lysobacterales bacterium
GGACGATCGCCTGGAGGCGGGCTTGCAGGCGGTCGCGGCGGAACGGCGACAGGGCGGGCGCGCCCTCGAGGACGATCATGTCCGGCAGCACGTGGAGTCGGGCCGGACATTGTAGCCGAGGCCGGCGCACCGCCGGCCCCGCGCGACCGGTCAGCCGCCCTTCGCGGACGCGCCGTCCTCCTCGAGCGCCCGCAGGCGCTGTTCGAGCGCGTCGGGCGGCAGGTAGCCGCCGAGCATCCGGCCGTCCTCGGTCAGGATCATCGGGGTGCCGGTCAGGCCCATGCGCTGGCCGGCGCGGTACTGCATGTCGACCGGCGTCTTGCAGGTCTTGCTGGGTACCGCGCGATCGCTCTTGGCGTCGGTCAGGGCCTTGCGGCGATCGTCCGCGCACCAGACCGACACCATCTTGCGGTAGTCCGCGCTCCCCAGGCCGGCGCGCGGGAATGCGAGGTATTCCACCTGGATGCCACGCTTGAGGTGCTCGCCGATCTCGGTATGGAACTTGCGGCAGTAACCGCATTCGATGTCGGTCAGGACCACCACCCGGTGCTTGGGCGTGCCGGCCGGCGAGTAGACGATGCGATCGGCCATCGGGATGCCCTCGAGCACCTCGGCACGCAGGCGGGCCATCGCCGCCTCGCTCAAGTCCTTGCGCTTGGCCACGTCCAGCAGGCTGCCCTGCAGCAGGTACTTGCCGTCATCGCTCACGTAGACCACCTGCCCGCCCGCGATGACCTCGCGGAAGCCTGGCAGCGGCGCGGGTCCGACATGGTCGACCTGGATGCGCGGATCGAGTCCGCGCAGGACCTCGCGCACGCGCGCCTCCGGGCTGCCGGCCGCATAGGTCGGCTCCGCCGGGACGGGCGCCTTGGCCGCGCTTGACACGGCGATCTTGCTGCCGTCCGCCGATTGGGGGGAGGCCGACTGCGCGCAAGCGGCCAGGCTGAAGCTGCACAGCGCAGCGAAGAGGGTGAATCGCATGGAAGCTCCTGGGTCGATGGACGCACGGACCTGCCGCAGCGTCCAGGGTTCCGTGCATTCTCGCATGCGGCGATCGCCGGTTCGCCCACGCGACCGGCGGTCAGCCGCGGGGGTGGTGCCGCGCATGCAGCCGCTTGAGGTGCTCGCGGGCGACGAGCGTGTAGATCTGGGTGGTGGACAACGAACTGTGGCCCAGCAGCATCTGCAGCGCGCGCAGGTCGGCGCCGTGGTTCAGCAGGTGGGTGGCAAAGCTGTGGCGCAGGCCGTGCGGGCTGATCCGCGCCGGATCCAGCCCCGCCGCCACCGCCGACCGCTTCACCAGCGCCCAGAACGCCTGCCGGCTCAGCGGGTTGCCGCCAGGCTCGACGAACAGGGCCTCGCTACCGGCCGGATCCCGCAGCGGGGCAAGCAGCATGGGGCGCGCGTCGCGCAGGTAGCGCTGCAGCCAATGCTGCGATTCCTCGCCCAGCGGCACCAGGCGTTCCTTGCTGCCCTTGCCGGCGACCCGCAACACGCCCTGGCGCAGGTTGGCCGCGGTGGCCGGCAGTTGCACCAACTCGCTCACGCGCAGGCCGCAGCCGTACATCAGTTCCAGCATGGCGCGGTCACGCAGGCCGTGCGGCGTCGCGAGGTCCGGCGCCTGGAGCAGGGCCTCGACCTGCGCCTCGGACAACGCCTTCGGCAACGCGCGCGGCAGCCGCGGGGGCTGCAGCAGCGCGGTCGGGTCGTCGCTGCGCAGGCCGCGCCGAAGCGCGTGCGCGTAGAAGGCGCGCAGGCTGGAGAGCAGGCGCGCGTTGCTGCGCGGCGAGTAGCCCGCGTGCGTGCGCATCGCCAAGTAGTCGAACAACGCTCCGCGATCCAGCCCGGCCAGGCCTGGCCGGAACCGCGCCAGGCCCTCGAGGTCGCGGCGATAGGCGGCCAGCGAAGCGCCGGCGAGCCCGTTCTCCGCCCAGATCGCATCGATGAAGCGCTCGATCGCGGCGGCGTCTACGTCCGCCAGCGGCGGCAGCGACTGCGCAAGCTTGCGGCGATCGGCGGGAGTGCCCATGCCGCTAGGGTAGCGCCTGTATCCTTGCGTGATGCCCGATCCGACCCCGCCCCGCGCGCTTGTCGGCTGGCGCCTGCTGGCGCTGGCCTACGACCTGCTGCCAGTACTCGCGCTGTGGTTCCTAGTCGCCGCCGGCTTCACCGTGGTCCATGGCGATGCCGTGCGCGGCGGCGTGCTCGGCTTGCTCGAGTTCGCGGTGTTGTGGGCCGTTGCGGGCATGTACGCGACGCTGAGTTGGCGCCGCGGCGGCCAGACCATCGGCATGCGCGCCTGGCGCCTGCGCGTCACCGACGCCGCGGGTGGCGCGCCCGGCTGGCGCGCGCTGTGGTTGCGCTACGTCGTGGGCGCGCTCGGACTGCTGGCAGGCGGACTCGGGTTCTGGTGGGCGTGGTTCGATCGCGATGCACGCACTTGGCACGACCGCGCCAGCGGCACCCGGATGCGGCGGATCGGCAAGCGGGCAGAGGCCTGACGCCGGCCCCGGCGGTCAACCCGAGCGCCGCTTGAACAGCCACAGCGATACGCCGAGCATGATCGCCGGCGGCATCGCGTAGGCGATGCGGAAGTCGAAGTGGTAGATGCCGGCCAGCCGGGTGAACACCTGCTGCAGCACCCAGAAGCCCAGCGCGAATACGATGCCCAGGAACAGGCGCTTGCCGTAGCCCCCGCTGCGCAGGCTGCCGAAGGCGAACGGGATCGCCGCCAGGCACAGCGCCAGCACGTTGACCGGATAGAACCAACGGCCCCAGTAGATCTCCTCGAAATCCGAGGATTGCAGGCCGTTGCGCTTGCGGTAGTCGATGCTGCGTCGCAGTTCGCCGCTGCCCATGTTGCGCGGCTTGGTGACGCTGGCGGCCAGCGCCGTCTCGTCCAGCCGCGATTCCCAGCGTTCTTCAACGACGCGCGTGCGCTGCACCGACTTGGCCCCGAAGACCGTGCGCTCGACGTCTCGCAACAGCCACTTGCCCTTGCGATGCTCGGCGACACGTACGTTGGCGATCGACTGCAGGCGTCCCTCGGCATCGAACTGGAACAGCCGCACGCCCTGCAACTCGAGCCACTGGTCGCCGTTGCCGGCCTTCTGCTCGCCGGTCCGCGCATTGAGGAACATCCCGCCCTCGCGCGCCCACAAGCCGCTGTACTGGGCCACCACCAGGTCCTGGTGGCGGGTGCTGCGCAGGGCCTGGCTGCGTTCCTCGCCCCATGGCGCCAGCGCTTCGCCGTTCGCGACCATGAGCAGGGTCAACAGGGCCAGCGGGAGCGCGACCGACACGCTCAAGCGCCGCCTCGACAGTCCCAGTGCGCGCAACGCGGTGAGTTCCGAGGTCGCGGCAAGTTGGCCCAGGCCCAGCAGGGCGCCGATGACCGCCGAGGTCGGGAACAGGTTGTACGCCCGCCACGGGATCGACAGGCCAATGGCCGCGATCGCGTGGTTGATGGTGTAACTGCCCTTGCCGATCTCGCCGAACTCCCCGGCGAAGGCCATCACCACGTCCAGCCCGAGCAGCACGCCCCACGTCGCGAGCACCGTGAGCATCACGGTACGGGCCACGTAATGGTCGTGGAGCCTGGGGTGCAACCTCATCGCGACCACCGCGGCTTCGCAATCCGGCCATCGCGGGCGTACAGCCACGCCCCGAGGGCCAGCATCGGCAACAGCAGCCACCACAGGCCAGCCAGCCTCGGCAAGCTGCCGTCGGCCAGCCACTGGGTGCCCAGCAGCATCAGGAACACGCCGACCAGGTAGGCCAGGAACGCCAGCAGCATCGCCCCGTAGCGCGCCTGCCGCGGCGAGCTGCGCGAGAGCGGCACCGCCAGCAGGACGAAGGCGAAAGCCAGCAGGGGCGGGGCGATCCGCCAATGGAGCTCGGCAGCGGCGCTGCGCGAAGGATCGCCCAGCAAGGCCAGCGTCGACTTGAATGCCGGCGCATTGCCGGGACGCTCGTCGTCTGCTGCAGGCAGGCCCATTTCGTTGCGCTTGTAGCGCATGAGGCGGTAGTCGAGGGCCTCGCCACGAAGCGGGCCCTCGACCCGGAACCCATCTTCCAGCGCCAGCACGCGAGCCCCTTCGTCGCGGTACAGCTGGCCCGCGCGGGCGGTGGCCACGTCCATGCGTTCGCCGCGCTCGCGATAGACGAACACGCGGTCGAGTCGGGTGCCATCGGCGGACATGGCGTCGGCGTAGGCGACACCGCCGTTCGCCATGACCGTGAACCGCCCGGGCTCGAGGCCGGCGACCAGCAGGTTCTTGTTGGCCTCGGCGACCATCGCCCTTGCCACCCGGTCGGCCCACGGACCCAGCCACAGCGAACTGAGCGCAATCACCGCGACCACGGGCAGGGCCACCAGCAGGACCGGCTTCAGCAAGCGTCGCGGCCCGATGCCGGCGGCGGCAAGCACGAACATCTCGGAATCGCGGTACAACCGTCCCAGCGCCAGCATGAAGCCGAGCAACAGCGCCAAGGGCAGGATCAACGGCAGGTAGCGGACCAAGCGCAGCCCGAGTTGCGACAGCAGCAGCGGCGGCGGCACCTTGCCGCGCGCCATCTCGCCCAGCAGGTCGGCGAACAGGCCACCCAGGCTCACCATGCCCAACACCACCAGCGCCGCGAACACGGACCGGGTGAGTTCACTGCTGAGGTAGCGGTCCAGCTTCGGCATCGGGCCTGCGTGCGTGGGAACTTGCTTTAGAATCCGGGGGTTCGATCGCGCATGGTCCGCGCCTGGACGCGGCCGCGCATTGTAAGCGACGCCGCCTCCCGGCCCGTGCCTCCGCCGCGCGGACGCCCCCCCTTTCCCGGAACAGTGGTCGATGAGCCTCGAATTCAGCCTGAACCAGTCCGCCCCCGCCGCCACTGCGGTCGATTGCATCGTCGTCGGCGCGCATGCCGATGGCAGCTTCACGCCGGCCGGCACGGCGCTCGATGCCGCCAGCGGTGGCAAGCTGCAGGCGCTGGCCGCCCGCGGCGACGTCTCCGGCAAGACCGGCAAGACCGCGCTCCTGCACGACCTGCCCGGCGTCGCCGCACCGCGCGTGCTGGTCGTGGGCCTGGGCGATGCCGGCAAGTTCGGCGTACCGCAATACCTCAAGGCGGTCGGGGATGCCGCGCGCGCGCTGAAGAGCGGCGCGGTCGCCAGCGCCCTGCTGACGCTGTCGGAGGTGCCGGTGAAGGGCCGCGACGCCGCCTGGAACATCCGCAGCGCGGCGATCGCCGCCGACCACGCCTGCTACCGCTACACCGCGACCCTCGGCGCGAAGAACAAGAAGCGCGAGGACAAGGGCCTGGCGCGGCTGGAGATCGCCGGCGACGACGCCGTCGCGCTGGCGCAGGGCGTCGCCATCGCCCGCGGCGTGCAGTTCACCCGCGAGCTCGGCAACCTGCCGCCGAACATCTGCAACCCCGCCTACCTCGCGCAGCAGGCGCAGGACTTCGCCGCCGGCCACGACAAGGTCGCGTGCGAGGTGCTGGACGACGCCGCGATGGAAGCGCTGGGCATGGGCTCGCTGCTTGCGGTCGCGCGCGGCTCGGCCAACCGCCCGCGCCTGGTCGTGCTCAAGTACGAGAACGGCGGCGACGCCAAGCCCTACGTGCTGGTCGGCAAGGGCATCACCTTCGACACCGGCGGCGTCAACCTGAAGACCCAGGGCGGCATCGAGGAAATGAAGTACGACATGTGCGGCGCGGGCACCGTGCTCGGCACCTTCGTCGCGGCGGTCGGGATGCAGCTGCCGGTCAACCTGGTGTGCATCGCCGCGGCGGTGGAGAACGCGATCGACGGCAACGCCTATCGCCCGTCCGACGTCATCACCAGCATGTCCGGCAAGACCATCGAGGTCGGCAACACCGACGCCGAGGGCCGCCTGATCCTGTGCGACGCGCTGACCTACGCGCAGCGCTTCGAGCCGGCCGCGCTGGTCGACGTCGCCACCCTCACCGGCGCCTGCGTGGTCGCGCTCGGCAAGTTCGCCACCGGGGTGATGACCAAGGACAGCGACGACCTCGCGCGCGAACTGCTGGCGGCCGGCGAAACCACCTTCGACCGCGGCTGGCAATTGCCGCTGTGGGACGAATACCAGGGCCAGCTGGAATCCGCCTTCGCCGACGTCTACAACATCGGCGGCCGTTGGGCCGGCGCGATCACCGCCGGCTGCTTCCTGTCGCGCTTCACCGAGGGCCAGCGCTGGGCGCACATGGACATCGCCGGCGTCTCCAACGGCGACGGCAAGCTCGGCATGGCCACCGGCCGCCCGGTCGGCCTGCTCAGCCAGTGGCTGCTGGACCGCGTGACGGCCTGAACCAACATGCCGCTCTCAAGCAATCATCGCGAAGGGCAGGCAAGGCGCGCGTTCGCGCGACGACCGGAGTTGACGGATTGGTCAATGAGGATCGGCGCGCGGATGCGCAACGCCGCATGCACGAGCGAGGGCGCTTAAGATGCCGCGCGCCGACTTCTACCTGATCGCCAAGCCCCGCTTCCGCGAGCAGCCGCTGCTGCTGGTCTGCGAGCTCGCGAAGAAGGCCTACGGCGCCAGCCTGCCGGTGCTGGTGCTGGCGCGCGACGCCGCGCAGGCCGAGGCGCTGGACGACCTGCTCTGGTCGTTCGATCCCGACGAATACCTGCCGCACCAGATCGCCGGCATGGACGAGGACGACGACGAAGCGCCGATCCTGATCGCGACCCCGGACATGGACGTGCCGGCGCGACCGTTGCTGGTCAACCTGCGCGATGCAGCGCCGGACGGCCGCTTCGACCGCGTGCTGGAAGTCGTGCCCGCCGATCCCGCCGCGCGCGGCCCGCTGCGCGAACGCTGGAAGCACTACCAGGCGCAGGGCTTCGACGTGAACAAATTCGACATGTGACACCGCATTCCGCAGGGAATGCACTTACGCAAAAAGATCCCACGATGACCACGCTCGCCCCAGGCTACGATCCCAAGTCCTTCGAATCCCGCCTCTACCAGCAGTGGGAGGACAGCGGCGCGTTCGCCCCGCAGGGCGATGGTCCCGCCTACACCATCCTGCTGCCGCCGCCGAACGTCACCGGCACCCTGCACATGGGCCATGCGTTCCAGCACACGCTGCAGGACGCGCTGGTCCGCTACCACCGGATGCGCGGCCATCGCACGCTGTGGCAGATGGGCACCGACCACGCCGGCATCGCCACCGAGATGGTGGTCAGCCGCAACCTGATGCTCGAGGGCAAGGGCGAGACCCGCGACTCGCTGGGCCGCGACGCCTTCATCGAGAAGGTGTGGGCATGGAAGGCGCAGTCCGGCGGCACCATCGAGCGGCAGATGCGCCGGCTCGGCACCAGCGGCGACTGGTCGCGCAGCGTGTTCACCATGGACCCGATGGCCAGCGAGGCGATCACCGAGGCCTTCGTGCGCCTGCACGCGCAGGGCCTGGTCTACCGCGGCCAGCGCCTGGTCAACTGGGACCCGGTGCTGAAGACCGCGATCTCCGACCTGGAAGTGGCCAGCGAGGAAGAACAAGGCCACATGTGGTCGATCCGCTATCCGCTCGCGGATGGCGCGACCTATGAACACGTCGAGGTCGATGCAGACGGCGTGGAGACCCTGCGCGAGACCCGCGACTACATCGTGGTCGCCACCACTCGCCCGGAGACCATGCTCGGCGACACCGCGGTGATGGTGCATCCGGAGGACCCGCGCTACCTCGCGCTGCATGGCAAGTGCGTGCAGCTGCCGCTGACCGGCCGCCGCATCCCGGTGATCACCGACGACTACGTCGACAAGGCCTTCGGCACCGGCGTGGTCAAGGTCACGCCCGCGCACGACTTCAACGACTACGCGGTCGGCCAGCGGCATGCGCTGCCGATGATCAACATCTTCACCGACGAGGCGAAGGTCATCTCGTCGCGCGATGACATCGCCGAACAATATCGCGGCCTGGATCGCTTCGACGCGCGCAAGCTGATCGTCGCCGACCTCGAGGCCGCCGGCCTGCTGGTCGAGGTCAAGCCCCACAAGCTGCAGGTGCCGCGCGGCGACCGCAGCGGCCAGGTGATCGAACCGTTCCTCACCGACCAGTGGTTCGTGAAGATGGACGACCTCGCCCGGCGCGGGCTCGAGCTCGTCGAGTCGGGCGAGGTCAAGTTCGTCCCGCCGAACTGGATCAACACCTACCGCCATTGGCTGGAGAACATCCAGGACTGGACGATTTCGCGCCAGCTCTGGTGGGGCCACCGCATCCCGGCGTGGTTCGACGACGCCGGCAACGCCTACGTGGGCCGCAGCGAGGCCGAGGTGCGTGCCGCGCACGGACTGGGCGACATCGCACTGCGCCAGGACCCGGACGTGCTGGAGACCTGGTTCTCCTCGGCGATGTTCCCGTTCAGCACCCAGGGCTGGCCGAACGAAGACCGGATGGGCGAACTCGGCTTCGACGTCGCGCTGCCGACCTCGGTGCTGGTCACCGGCTTCGACATCATCTTCTTCTGGGTGGCGCGGATGATCATGATGACCGACCGCCTGGTCGGGCGCGTGCCGTTCCGCGACGTCTACATCACCGGCCTGGTCCGCGACAAGGACGGCCAGAAGATGTCGAAGTCCAAGGGCAACATCCTCGACCCGCTCGACATCATCGACGGCATCAGCGCCGATGCGCTGGTGGCCAAGCGCACCACCGGCCTGATGCAGCCGAAGATGGCCGAGAAGATCGAGAAGGCGACGCGCAAGGAATTCCCGGACGGCATCAACCCGCACGGCGCCGACGCCCTGCGCTTCACCATGGCCGCGCTGGCCGGCCCCGGCCGCGACATCAAGTTCGACCTGCAGCGCGCCGAGGGCTACAAGAACTTCTGCAACAAGCTGTGGAACGCGACCCGCTTCGCGCTGATGAATGTCGGCGACGCCACCTTCGACGGCATGCCGCAGCCGCGGACCGACGCCGAGCGCTGGATCCTGGCCCAGCTCGACCGCACCTGCGCCGAAGCCGCCGAGCACTTCGCGAACTATCGCTTCGACCTGCTGGCGCAGTGCCTGTACGAATTCACCTGGAACCAGGTCTGCGACTGGTTCCTCGAACTCGCCAAGCCGGCATTGAATGGCGAAGACGTCGCTGCGGCGGATTCCACGCGCCACACCCTGGCCTACGTGCTGGAGGCGCTGCTGCGCCTGCTGCACCCGCTGATCCCGTTCGTGACCGAAGAGTTGTGGCAGGCCGTCGCGCCGACGCTCGGCAAGTCCGGCAGCATCATGACCCAGCCCTACCCGCGCGCGGGCGAACTGGATGCCGGCGCATTCGCGCAGGCCGATGCCGACATCGAATGGCTGAAGGCGATGGTCTCCGCGGTGCGCCGCATCCGCAGCGAACTCGGCGTGTCGCCGGCGAAACAGGTCTCGCTGCTAGTGCGCGGCGGTGGCGAGGTGGAATGCGCGCGCCTGGGCCGCCTCGATGCGCAGCTGCGCTTCCTGTGCCGGCTGGAACGCATCGACGTGCTCAAGGGCGAACCGCCGGCTGCCGCACCGGCGGTGGTGGGCGAGCTGCAGCTGTTCGTGCCGTTGGCGGGCCTGGTCGACCTCGATGCCGAGCGCGTGCGCCTCGACAAGGAGCTCGCGCGGGTCGCCGCGGAGAAGGACAAGAGCGAGGCCAAGCTGGCCAAGTTCGGCGCCGGCGTGCCGGCGGCGGTGGTCGAACAGGAGCGCGTGCGCCTGGCCGACTGGAGCACCAAGCTGGCCGCCCTCGCCGAGCAGCGCGCGCGACTCGCCTGACCTCGCCTAGAGCGGCGGCATCCGGCCGAGGTCGTCCGGCAGCAACTCCATCGCCATCACGATCGCGTCCTCGCGGCCATGGTCGGCCGCGGGGTAGTAGCGCGGGCGGCGGCCGATCTCGTTGAAGCCGCTGCGCTCGTACAGCGCGATCGCGCGCGGGTTAGAGGGCCGCACTTCCAGGAACACCCGCTGCGCGCCGCCACCGCGGGCGATCCGCAGCAGGGCCTGCAGCATCCGCTGGCCAAGGCCCCGGCCTTCGTGGCCCGGCGCGGTGCACAGGTTGAGCACGTGCGCCTCGCCGACCGCGATGCTGAGCACGCCGTAGCCGACGATCCCGTCGTCGCGTGCTTCCTGCACCCACATCGCATAGCCGGCCTGCAGGCAGTCGCGCATGATCCCGCGCGTCCACGGGAACGGGTAGGCGCGTTCCTCGATCCGCATCACCGCGTCGAGGTCGGCCTCGCGCATCGGCCGCAGGTTGGCGTCGCGCGGCGACGACGCCACCGCACTCATCCGCGCTCCCGGCGCAGGCGCCTCAACCGCGGCCACAACGCGC
>JAFLEC010000064.1 GCA_017302095.1 Lysobacterales bacterium
GCTGCCGCCGGGTGCGCGCTTCGCCGCGGCCACCAGCGGCGTGAACCCCGCCGACGTCGCCGGCACCGGCCGTCGCGGCATGGTGACGAAGGAAGACATCGTGAACTACGCCAGCGGCAAGACCGCCGGCGTGGGCGGCGGCGCGCGCCCGGAAGAGCGCGTGCCGATGACCCGCATGCGCACCCGCATCGCCGAGCGCCTGATGCAGTCCAAGAACAGCATCGCGATGCTGACCTCGTTCAACGAGGTCAACCTCGGCAAGGTCATGGCGATGCGCAAGGAGCTGGGCGAATCCTTCGAGAAGGCCAACGGGATCAAGCTCGGCTTCATGAGCTTCTTCGCCAAGGCCGCGGCCAACGCGCTGCAGCGCCACCCGATCATCAACGCGTCGGTCGACGGCAACGACATCATCTACCACGGCTACGCCGACATCAGCGTTGCGGTCTCCACCGACAAGGGCCTGGTCACCCCGGTCCTGCGCAACGTCGAGCGGATGTCGTTCGCAGACATCGAGGGCGGGATCGCCGGCTTCGCCAAGGCCGCGCGCGAGGGCGGCCTGAAGCTGGAGGACCTGCAGGGCGGCACCTTCACCATCACCAACGGCGGCACCTTCGGCTCGCTGATGAGCACCCCGATCGTCAATCCGCCGCAGAGCGCGATCCTCGGCATGCACGCGATCAAGGAGCGCGCCATCGTCGAGAACGGCCAGGTCGTCGCCGCGCCGATGATGTACATCGCGCTGAGCTACGACCACCGCATCATCGACGGCAAGGACGCGGTGCTGTTCCTGGTCGACATCAAGAACCAGCTCGAGAACCCGCACCGGATGCTGCTGGGCATGTGATCGCACGAAGCCCCGCCCTGCGGGGCTTCCTGTTTGAACCAAAGGAAGAAGCGCAATGAGTGAAGTGCAGAATTTCGATGTCGTCGTCATCGGTGCCGGCCCGGCCGGCTACCACGCCGCGATCCGCGCCGCGCAGCTGGGCCTGAAGACCGCCTGCATCGACGCCGCGCTGGGCAAGGACGGCAAGCCGGCGCTCGGCGGCACCTGCCTGCGCGTGGGCTGCATCCCGTCCAAGGCGCTGCTGGATTCCAGCCGCCAGTTCTGGAACATGGGCCACATCTTCGACCAGCACGGCATCAGCTTCGACAAGCCGGCGATCGACGTGAAGAAGATGGTCGCCCGCAAGGACGGCATCGTGAAGCAGTTCACCGGCGGCATCGCCGCGCTGTTCAAGGCCAACAAGGTCGCGGCCTACTACGGCTATGGCCAGCTGCAGCCGGGCAACATCGTCAAGGTCAAGCAGCACGACGGTTCCGAAGTCGAGCTGAAGGGCACCAACGTGATCATCGCCGCCGGCTCCGACTCCATCGAGCTGCCGTTCGCGAAGTTCGGCGAGCACATCATCGACAACGTCGGCGCGCTGGACCTGGAAGCGGTGCCGAAGCGCCTGGGCGTGATCGGCGCCGGCGTGATCGGGCTGGAACTGGGCAGCGTGTGGAAGCGCCTGGGCGCCGAGGTCACCATCCTCGAGGGCATGCCGACCTTCCTCGCCGCCGCCGACGCCGAAGTCGGCAAGGTCGCCGCCCGCGAGTTCAAGAAGCAGGGCCTCGACATCCGGTTGGGCTGCAAGGTCTCGAATACCGAGGTGAAGAAGGACGGCGTGCACGTCAGCTACACCGACGACAAGGGCGCCGCGCAGGAACTGGTGGTCGACAAGCTGCTGGTGGCCGTCGGCCGCCGCGCCGCGACCAAGGGCCTGCTGGCCGATGGCACCGGGGTGAAGCTCAACCAGCGCGGCCAGGTCGAGGTGGACGAACACTGCCACACCGGCGTCGACGGCGTGTGGGCAGTCGGCGACTGCGTGCGCGGCCCGATGCTGGCACACAAGGGCTTCGAGGAAGGCATCGCGGTGGCCGAGCTGATCGCCGGGCTGCCGGGCCACGTCAATTTCGACACCATCCCGTGGGTGATCTACACCGAACCGGAAATCGCCTGGGTCGGCAAGACCGAGGAGCAGCTGAAGGCCGAGGGCATCCCGTACAAGGCCGGCAGCTTCCCGTTCGCGGCGGTCGGCCGCGCGGTGGCGATGGCCGAGCCGGCGGGCTTCGTCAAGGTACTGGCGCATGCCGAGACCGACACCATCCTCGGCATGCACCTGGTCGGCGCCAATGTCTCCGAGCTGGTGCACGAGGGCGTGCTGGCGATGGAGTTCAAGGGCAGTGCCGACGACCTGGCGCGCATCTGCCACGCGCATCCCTCGCTGAGCGAAGCCGTGCACGATGCCGCGATGGCGGTGCACAAGCGGGCGATCCACAAGGCGAACTGAGGTTCGCCATCGCGTCCCGTGAACGGCGCCTGCGGGCGCCGTTTTCGTTCGTGGCGCGCGATAATCCGGGGATGACCCTGCAATTCGCGCTCAAGCTGGCGATCACCGTCGCCCTGGTCCTGGTGGCCTCGGCCTTGTCCAGGCGACCGGGCGTGCTCGGCGCGCTGGTGGCCGCGCTGCCGGTCACCTCGTTGCTGGTGCTCGGCTGGCTGTATGTCGAGACTCGCGATGCGCAACGGGTGGCGCAAATGTCGATGGACATCTTCTGGTTCGTGCTCGGCGGGCTGTTGTTCTTCCCGGCGCTGAGCCTGTCGCTGAAGGCGGGCTGGCCGAGCTGGCTGTGCTTCCTGCTCGCCGGCTTGGCGGCATTCGGCGGCATGAGCGCGATGCAGTTCCTCCTCACCCATTGGCGGGCGGCGACATGAAAACCCTCTGCGTGTATTGCGGTTCCAACGCCGGCAACGACCCGGCCTACGCGGCGCAGGCACGCGCGCTCGGCGCGCGCATGGCGGACGACGGCATCGCGCTGGTGTACGGCGGCGGCAACGTCGGCCTGATGGGGATCGTCGCCGACGCGGTGCTGGCCGGCGGCGGCGAAGCGATCGGGGTGATCCCGCAGCAACTGGTCGACTGGGAGGTCGCGCACCGCGGCCTGTCGCGACTGGAGGTCGTCGACTCGATGCACGCACGCAAGGCGCGGATGTTCGACCTCGCCGACGGGTTCGTCGCCCTCCCCGGCGGCTTCGGCACTCTGGACGAGATGTTCGAGATGCTCACCTGGCGCCAGCTCGGCCTCGGCAAGAAGCCCTGCGCCTTCCTCGATGTCGCCGGGTTCTGGGACCCGCTGATGGCGATGCTGGACCGCATGGTCGCCGCGCGCTTCCTGCACCCGGAACAGCGCGGGGACATGTGGCATGGCGGCGAGATCGACGACCTGCTGCGGTGGATGCGCGGCTACGTGCCGGCGCAGGCCGACAAGTGGCTGGACGAGAAGCGGCGCTCGCAGCTGAAGCTGACCACGGAGGACGTATGAGCGTCCCGGCTTCGTTCCGCGCGTTCCGCATCCATGGCGACGACGGCCAGGGCACCTACCGCAGCGGCCTCGAATCGATGTCGCTCGACGACCTCAATCCCGGCGAGGTCGTGGTCAAGGCGGCCTACTCGTCGGTCAACTACAAGGACGCGCTGGCCGGCACCGGCCAGGGCAAGATCCTGCGCCGGTTCCCGCTGGTCGGCGGCATCGACGTCGCCGGGCACGTGGTGGCCTCGACCGATCCCGCGTTCCGCGAGGGCGATGCGGTGCTGGTCACCGGCAGCGGCCTGGGCGAGACGCGCGATGGCGGCTACGCCGAGTACGCACGGCTGGAATCGCAGTGGGTGGTTCCGCTGCCGGCCGGCCTGACCCTGCGCGAGGCGATGATCCTCGGCACCGCCGGCTTCACCGCCGCGCTCGCCCTGCTGCGCATGACCGACAACCGGCAGCGACCGGACCTCGGCCCGTTGGCGGTGACCGGGGCGACCGGCGGCGTGGGCTCGCTGGCGATCGCGATCTTCGCCCAGGCCGGCTACGAGGTGCATGCGATCAGCGGCAAGGCCGACCAGGCCGGCTACCTCAAGGCGCTCGGTGCGCGCGAGGTGCTCGGGCGCGAAGCCCTGTCCACCACGCGCCCGATGGACACCGCGCGCTTCGGCGGCGGCCTGGACAACGTCGGCGGGCCGATGCTGGCGGCGTTGCTGGCGCAGACCGCGCCATATGGCAATGTCGCCAGCGCCGGGCTGGCGGCATCGCCCGCGCTGCAGGCCACGGTCATGCCCTTCATCATCCGCGGCGTGTCGCTGCTCGGGGTGGCCTCGGCGGGCACCGCGCGCGACATCCGCGACGACGTCTGGCGGCGCCTGGCCAGCGACTGGAAGCCGGCCAACCTGGACGCCGTCTGCACCCGCGAGACCGACCTCGAGGGCCTGCCTGCGGTCTTCGCGACCATGCTGGCCGGCGGTTCGCTGGGCCGGACCGTGGTCCGCGTCGCAAGCCCGCCCTGACACCGCCGCCGGCGCATTTGCGCGCGCCGGCCCGACCGCTACAATCGACCGGCATCCCCGGGGACCACTTGCATGGCACGCATCCTGATCGTCGACGACTCCCCTTCCCAGCTGATGGGCATCCGCCGCATCGTCGAGAAACTGGGCCACGAGGCGCTGACCGCCGAAGACGGCGCGGCCGGGGTGGAGGCCGCCAAGCGCGACCTGCCCGACCTGATCCTGATGGACGTGGTGATGCCGAACCTCAACGGGTTCCAGGCCACGCGCTCGATCACCCGCGATGCCACGACCAAGCACATCCCGGTGGTGCTGGTGACCACCAAGGACCAGGACACCGACCGCGTCTGGGGCATGCGCCAGGGCGCGAAGGCCTACATCACCAAGCCGTTCAGCGAAACCGAACTCTCCGAGCTGATCGTGCAGCAGCTCGGCGGCGCCGCGCCGGCAGCCTGATCGGGTCGCGCGTGCGGCGATGCCGCACGCAATCCCCGTTCACCCGCGCCGCCAATCGTCCCCGAACGCATCGCGCATGCGCGCATAGGCCTCGCGCTGGGCGTCGGTGTGCGCCCGCGGGGCCAGCACCTCGAGTTCCACGATCTGGTCGCCATCCGCCGCGCCACCGGTGCCGGGCAGGCCGCGTCCGCGCAGTCGCAATTTGCGCCCGGATTCGGAATCCGCGGGGATCTTGAGCTCCACCGCGCCACCGAGGGTCGGCACGCTGATGGTGGCGCCCAACGCGGCCTCCCACGGCGCCACCGCCAACACGTGGATGACGTTGCGCCCGTCGACCTCGAACTGCGGGTCCGCGGCGTACTCGACTTCCAGCAGCAGGTCGCCGCCGCCGTTGCCGAGCTTGCCCAGGCGGATCGCCTGCCCGGGCCGGATGCCCTTGGGGACGCGCACGTCCAGGGTGCGGCCGTTCACCGAGATCCGCACGCTGCTGCCCGCATGCACCGCCGACAGCGGCACCGCCAGTTTGGCCCGGGTCTCGCCGGGCGCCTGCGGCCCGCGCGGGCCCGCACCCGCCCGCCCGCGCCCGAACAGGCTCTCGAAGAAATCCGAGAAGCCGCCGCCTGCGCCGCCGCCGGCGAAGATCTCCTCGAAGTCGACGTCGGGCTGCCCGCCCGGCCCGCGATGGAAGCCGCCGGGAGGCGGACGCACCTGGTCGCCCGGACGGTAGCCGCCCGCGCGCAACTGGTCGTAGGCCTTGCGGCGCGCGGGATCGCGCAGCGCCTCGTAGGCCTCGTTGACGGCCTTGAACTTGTCCTCGGCCCCGGCTTCCTTGCTGACGTCGGGGTGGTACTTGCGCGCCAGGCGCCGGTAGGCGGTCTTGATCTCGGCGTCGCCCGCGCTCGGTTCAACGCCGAGGATGCCGTAGTAATCCTTGAACTCCATGCTGCTTCTTCCTGCGGGCCCGTGGGTGCCTCGGCCGTAGTCTAATCGCGGTGGTGCCGGTCTCGCCCCGCTCGGTGCATGCATCGCACGTCGCTTCCGACGGACAATGGATGCGGATGGCGCCCTCGCGGCATTGACGTGCAACGAATGGCCCCCACGTTAAAACGTTCCCACCCCTCTCCAGAGACAGCCACGATGACCATCCAGATCGGCGACCGCATCCCCGAGGCCGTCCTCCAGCACATCGACGAGGGCGTGAAGAAGATCGACACCCCGACCCTGTTCGAAGGCCGCAGGATGGTCCTGTTCGCGGTCCCCGGCGCCTTCACCCCGACCTGTTCGGAGCGCCACCTGCCCGGCTTCGTCGAGCACTTCGACGCCTTCCGCGAGCGTGGCATCGAGGTCGCCTGCATGGCGGTCAACGACCCGTTCGTGATGCAGGCCTGGGGCGAGAGCCAGCACGTGCCACCGGGCCTGCGCATGCTGGCCGACGGCAACGGCGACTTCACCCGCGCACTGGGCCTGGAAATGGATGCCAGCGGCTACGGCATGGGCCTGCGCAGCAAGCGCTTCGCGCTGTACGCCGAGAACGGGGTGGTCAAGGACCTGTTCGTCGAGGCGCCGGGCGAGTTCCGGGTGTCGTCGGCCGAGCACGTGCTGGCCAACCTGCCGGCAGCCTAAGTTCGGAGCCTTGATGCAAAAACGCCCGGCATTCGCCGGGCGTTTCGCGGTGCTACGGTCGGCGGCTCAGGCCTGCGGCGGGCTGGCGGTCTCGTCGCCCTCGTGTGCCTCCGGTGCAACAGCGCCGGCGTCTTCCGCGTCCCGATCCAACGTGGCATCCAAGCGCTCGATCGCCTGCAGGGTCTCGTCGGCGGCCAGGCGCATCAGGGTGACGCCCTGGGTATTGCGGCCGACCTGGGCGATGTCCGCCGCCGGCGTCCGCACCAGGGTGCCGCCATCGGAGATCAGCAGCACGTCGTGGTGGTCGGACAGCTGGATCGCGCCGACCAGCTGGCCATTGCGCTCGGTGGTCTTCAGGGCGATCACGCCCTGGGTGCCGCGGCCCTTCTTCGGGAACTCGGCGACCCCGGTGCGCTTGCCGAAGCCGCGTTCGCTCGCGGTCAGGATGTCGCCCTCGCCGTCGACCACGATCAGGCTGCGGACGTCCTCGCCCTCGGCCAGGCGCATGCCACGCACGCCGGTGGCGGTGCGACCCATCGCGCGCACGCTGCCCTCGTCGAAGCGCACCGCCTTGCCGTTGCTCGCGAACAGCATGATGTCGCAGTCGCCGTCGGTCAGCGCGGCGCCGACCAGCGCATCGCCCTCGTCGAGGTTGATCGCGATCTTGCCGCGCGACAGGCGGAACGCGAACTCGGTCAGCGCGGTCTTCTTCACCGTGCCATGCGCAGTCGCGAAGAACACGAACTTGCCGTCCTCGTAGGCGCGCACCGGCAGCACCGCCTGCACCTTCTCGCCCTCGGTGAGCGGGATCCAGTTGATGATCGGGCGGCCGCGCGCGGTCGGGCCGGCGTCCGGCAACTGGTGCACCGGCAGCCAGAACACCCGGCCGGCGCTGGTGAAGGTCAGCAGGGTGTCGTGGGTGTTCACCAGCCACAACTGGTCGATGAAGTCCTCGTCCTTGGTCGCCGCGGCGTTGCGGCCCTTGCCGCCACGGCGCTGCGCGCGGTAGGTCGTGGCCGGTTGGCGCTTGGCGTAGCCGGCGTGGCTCAGCGTGACCACCACGTCTTCCGGCGCGATCAGGTCGAGGATGTCGAGGTCTTCCTCGGAGGCACGGATCTCGCTGCGGCGCGCATCCCCGAATTCCTCCTTCAGGTTGCGCAGCTCGGTGCGGATCACGTCGAGCAGGACGTCGGGTTCCTCCAGGATCCGGATCAGGCCGCGGATCTCCTCCAGCAGCTGGCGGTATTCCTCGGTCAGCTTCTCCTGCTCCAGCCCGGTCAGGCGGTGCAGGCGCATCTCCAGGATCTGCTGGGCCTGGACCTCGGTCAGCTGGTAACCCTTTCCAGAAGCCGCGCCCTCGACCAGGCCGACGCCGGCCGGCAGGTCCTCGGGGCGCGACGCCTCGGCGCCCGCGGCCGCCAGCAGGCTGCCGACCAGGCCCGGTTCCCACGTGCGCGCCAGCATCCGCTCGCGAGCCTCGTTCGGGTTGGCCGAGGTCTTGATCAGCTCGATCATCGCGTCGATGTTGGCCAGCGCGACGGTCAGGCCCTCGAGGATGTGCGCGCGGTTGCGCGCCTTGCGCAGCTCGAAGATGGTGCGGCGGGTGACCACCTCGCGGCGGTGGCGGACGAACGCCTCGAGGATCTGCTTGAGGTTCAGCAGCTGCGGGCGGCCATCGACCAGCGCCACCATGTTGATGCCGAACACCGACTCCATCTGGGTCTGCGCGTACAGGTTGTTGAGCACGACCTCGGCCGACTCGCCGCGCTTGACCTCGATGTAGATGCGCATGCCGTCCTTGTCGGACTCGTCACGCAGCTCGCTGATGCCCTCGAGCTTCTTCTCCTTGACCAGCTCGGCGATCTTCTCGATCAGCCGCGCCTTGTTGACCTGGTACGGGATCTCGGTGACCACGATCGCCTCGCGGCCATTATCGGCCACCTCGACGTCGGCCTTGGCGCGCATGCGCACGCGGCCGCGGCCGGTGCGGTAGGCGAGCTGGATGCCGCCGACGCCGTTGATGATGCCGGCGGTGGGGAAATCCGGGCCCGGGATGTGCTCCATCAGGCCATCGATGTCGATCTGCGGGTCGTCGATCAGCGCCAGCAGCGCCTCCACCACCTCGTTGAGGTTGTGCGGCGGGATGTTGGTGGCCATGCCCACCGCGATGCCGGCCGAGCCATTGACCAGCAGGTTCGGCACCCGGGTCGGCATGACCGTGGGCTCGAGCTCCTTCTCGTCGTAGTTCGGCTGGAAGTCGACCGTGTCCTTGTCGATGTCGGCCATCAGTTCGTGGCTGATGCGCGACATCCGCGCCTCGGTGTAGCGCATCGCCGCGGCGTTGTCGCCGTCGATCGAGCCGAAGTTGCCCTGCCCGTCCACCAGCAGGTAGCGCAGCGAGAACGGCTGCGCCATGCGCACCAGGGTGTCGTACACCGCGTTGTCGCCGTGCGGGTGGTACTTGCCGATGACGTCGCCGACGATGCGCGCCGACTTGTAGTACGGCTTGTTGCTGTGCGCGCCGAGCTCGTTCATCGCGAACAGGACGCGGCGATGCACCGGCTTGAGGCCATCGCGGACATCCGGGAGGGCGCGTCCCACGATCACGCTCATCGCGTAATCGAGGTAGCTGCGCCGCATCTCGTCTTCCAGGTTGACGGGGATGATTTCCTTGGCGAGGTCGGCCATCAGGGGTCCATGTCGATGCGGTGTTCGATGCCCGCGAGCGGCCTGCGGAAGGCCTTCCGCGGCGGGCGTCTCGAGGGAGTTTCGGCAACGTGAAATTGTAGCATTCGCGCGCCCGACACGCACCCCGGATTTCGACGAAGAAACAATGGGTTACGCGGTTTTTTCGAGGCATGCCGCAGGGTGGTCCAGAGATCCGGCCGAACGCCGGAATCCAGTGGCGGGATTTCGCCCCTCATGCGCCAGGTTGCGACCCGGCCTCCGGGTGGCAGCCCGCTGGACCTCAGCGACCGAAAAGTGCGCGCATGCGGTCGGCGTCGGGGTGCTCGACCACGCCACGTTCGGTCACGATCGCGTCGATCAGGGCGTGCGGGGTGACGTCGAACACCGGGTTCCAAGCCCCGACCCCGTCGGCGACCGTGCGCGTGCCGCGGAAGGCAAGCAGCTCGGCGGGATCGCGTTCCTCGATCTCGATCGACTCGCCGCTGGCGGTGTCCATGTCCACGGTGGATGAGGGCGCGACGACCATGAACTTCACGCCGTGGTGGCGCGCGGCGATCGCCAGCTGGTAGGTGCCAATCTTGTTGGCGGTATCGCCGTTGGCGCAGATGCGGTCCGCGCCGACCACGACCCAATCGACCTGCCCCGTCTTCATGAGGTGCGCCGCGGCGGAATCCGCGATCAGGGTGGCGTCGATGCCATCCTGCAGCAGTTCCCACACGGTCAGGCGCGCACCCTGGTTCCAGGGCCGGGTTTCGCCGGCGAACACCCGGGCAATACGCCCCTGGGCCACGCCGGCGCGGATCACGCCCAACGCGGTCCCGAAGCCGGCCGTCGCCAGCGACCCGGTGTTGCAATGGGTAAGCACCCCACTGCCGGGTGCGATCAGCGCCGCACCCGCCGCACCCATGCGCCGGTTGGCCGCCAGGTCCTCGGCTTCGATTGCGCGCGCTTCGCATTCCAGCACCTCGCGCCAGTCGGCGCCGCGACCGACCAGCACGCGGCGCATGCGCGCCAGCGCCCAGGCGAGGTTGACGGCGGTGGGGCGCGCGGCATTCAGCCGCTCCATCGCCG
>JAFLEC010000065.1 GCA_017302095.1 Lysobacterales bacterium
CGACACGCCGCGCATCCGCCGTCGCCCCGCGGGGCCCGCAGGCGACTGGCCCGCCGACTATCCCGCCTTGCTGCGCCGCCTGCATGCGGCACGCGGAGCGACCAACCCGACCCAGGCGCTGCCGCGCCTCGCCGACCTGCCGCCGCCGGATGCGATGCCCGGCATCGCCGAGGGGGTCGCGTTGCTCGCCGCCGCGATCGCCGATCGACGCCGGATCGTGGTGGTCGCCGACTTCGATTGCGACGGCGCGACCGCCTGCGCGGTAGGCGTGCGCGGGCTGCGCATGCTCGGGGCTGCCGACGTGGCGCATGCGGTGCCCAATCGCGCGGTGCACGGCTATGGCTTGACGCCGGGTCTGGTCGACGAACTCGACGCCCTGCGGCCGGAACTGCTGGTCACCGTCGACCACGGGATCGCCTGCCATGCCGGCATCGCCGCGGCCAAGGCGCGCGGCTGGCAGGTGCTGGTGACCGATCACCACCTGCCCGGCGAGACCCTGCCGGACGCGGACGCCATCGTGAATCCCAACCTGCCCGGGCACGGCTTCGGCAGCCGGGCATTGGCGGGCGTCGGGGTGATGTTCTACCTGCTGCTGGCGCTGCGTCGGCACCTGCGCGAGGCCGGCGCATTCCCCGCCGAAGCCCCGGATCTCGCCCAGCTGCTAGATCTGGTCGCGGTCGGCACGGTCGCCGACCTGGTGCCGCTGGATGCCGCCAATCGCGCTCTGGTCGGCGCCGGGCTGCGGCGCCTGCGGGCCGGGCAGGGCTGCGCCGGACTGCGCGCGCTGATCGAGGTCGCCGGTCGCCGCGAGGCCACGCTGACCACCAGCGACATCGGCTTCGGCATCGGCCCGCGGATCAATGCGGCGGGGCGACTCGAGGACATGGCACTGGGCATCGCCTGCCTGCTGGAGGACGACCTCGGCCGGGCACGGGTGCTGGCGGCCACGCTGGACGCGATCAACCGCGAACGCCGCGACCTGCAGCAGCAGACCACCGACGAGGCCGAAGACGCGCTGGCACGGCTGCCGTCGCCGGAGATCCTGCCGCCGGTGCTGGTCCTGCACGATCCGGCCTGGCATGCGGGCGTGGTGGGCCTGGTGGCCTCGCGCATCGCGCAACGGGTGCATCGCCCGGCCTTCGTCTTCGCCCCGGCGCAGCCCGGCAGCGACGAACTGCGCGGCTCGGCGCGTTCCATCCCCGGCCTGCACATCCGCGACCTCATCGCCCGGGTCGATGCCGCGCATCCGGGGCTAATCGCGCGCTTCGGCGGACATGCGATGGCGGCCGGCCTCACCCTGGCCCGCGACCGCCTGCCCGAATTCGACATCGGCGTGCGCGCGGCGACCGAGGCGATGCTGGACCCGGCCTGGTTGCAACAGGAACTGCTCAGCGACGGCGAGCTGGAGGCCGACGAGTTCGCCCTCGGCACCGCGATCGCCCTGCGCGATGGCGGCCACTGGGGCCAGGCCTATCCGGAACCGCTGTTCGACGGCGTGTTCGAGGTGCTGCGCTGGCGCAAGATCGGCGAGCGCCACCTCAAGCTCGAACTCGGCCTGGAAGGCAAGCGCCTCAATGCCATCCACTTCGGCGGCTGGGACGGCGACGTGCCGCCTCCCCGCGTGCGCATCGCCTATCGGCTCACGCCGGACGACTACCGGGGCGGCGAGGCGATCCAGCTGGTGGTCGTGCATCGGGCACCGGTACCGCCGTCAGTTCCCGCTTGAGCCCGAACAGCGGGCGCAGCCAGCGGATGCGGCGGACCGCCTCGTATCCCAGCAGGCACAGCCCGAACGTCGCCACGACCAGCAGGGGGCCCTCGACCGCGGGCACGATCTGCAAGGGTTTCAGGTTGTGCGCCAGCACCACGATCACGGTCTGATGGAGGATGTAGAACGGGAATACCGCGGCAGTCAGGTAGCGCAGCAAGCGGCTGTCCTTCGGATTGCAGGCCCGCGCATAGCCGAGGATGGCGGCGATCGCGCTCCATTCCATCACCCCCCACAACGTGCGCAATGCGGCGATGGGGCCGGCGGGGATGTTGTCGAAATCGTCGAATTGCAGGTAACCGACGACCATCAGCATGTAGCTGGCCAAGGCCAGGCCAAGCATCCCGTGGCGGGACCGCCTTAGTTGCTCCCACGGGCCATCGGTCTTGGCCAGGAGGTAGCCGAGCGTGAATACCAGCCCGTATTGCAAGTGGTTGTAGAGATCGTCGGTCAGGTCGTGCGTGGACGGGAACAGCGGCGCGACCAGCACCCGCGCGGCGACCAGCCACAGCATCGGCCACCACAGGACGCCTTGGCCCTCGCATGCGCGCCGCAGGAAGCCGGCGCCCGTGTCGCGCCATGACTGCGGCAGCAGGCGGCCGGCGACCCACAACACGACGGAATACGCCCAGAGATACGCGACGAACCACAGGTGGTTCCAGGTCGGCCCGTCGATGCAATCCCCGGGTGCCATGCAGTGGAGGTCGCCGCCTTGCAGGTATTGCCGCATGAAACCGAGGTAGCCGGCGTGGTAGCCCCCCGGAACCTTCTCGACCAGTTCCAGGTAAGCCTGCGGCGGCACCACGACATACATCCCGAACAGCAGCGGCAGCAGCAGGCGCCAGGAACGCTGGCGCAGGAAGCCGACCGCCAGCTTGTCCTTCAGGTAGCGGGTGGCCACCCCCGAGACCAGGAACAGCAGCGACAGCCGCCACGGGGCAGTGAGGATCATCAGTGGCTCGATCGCGGGCACCAGCGTCGGGCTTTTGACGTGCCAGTCCCAGCTCACGTAGTACATGCCCACGTGGTAGGGGACCAGCAGGGCGAAGGCGAGGATGCGCACCCAGTCCAGGTCGTAACGTCGTTGCATGGAGGTCGATCCAGTCGGGAACTGGGTCCAGCGTCGGCGCCATGCCCCGCTCCCGCCAGTCCGGAGTGACCGCGCGACGCGGGTTTGGGATGGGTCGCGGGAGCAGGGGACGAGTCGGGGGAGGGCGTCGGCAGCCCCACGCCTACAATGCGCGGATGGATCCCGCCACGCCGACCTTCCTCGAGCGCTACCAGCCCCTGCGGCGCGGCGTGGAAACCGGATTCTGGGTCGGCAGTTACCTGTTCGGCGCGGTGGCGAACAGCCTGACCGTCAACATGGACGTACGCCGGCTGCAGCTGGGCTTCGCGACCTGGCAGCCGGTCGTCTGGGAAGCCAGCAGCGCGATCGCCGCGCTGGCGCTGGTACCGGCCATGGTCTGGTTCACCCGGCGCTTCCCGCTGCACCTCGACAACTGGCGGCGGATCCTGCCCCTGCACCTGCTGGGCAGCCTGGCCTGGTCGGCCCTGCACGTCGCGGGCATGGTGGCGCTCCGCAAGGCGACCTACGCCAGCCTCGGGCAGTCCTACGACTTCGGGGTGTGGTGGTGGGAATTCGGCTACGAATACCTCAAGGACGTGCGCTCCTACGCCGGCGTGGTGCTGGTCATCGAAGGGTACCGTTTCGTCATGCGTCGCCTGCAAGGTGAGGCCGCCCTGCTGGCGGCGCCGGACGAAGGTCCGCCGGTCGAGCCGCTGGACCGCCCCGAGCGCTTCCTCGTGCGCAAGCTGGGACGCGAATTCCTGGTCTCCGCGCACGACATCGAATGGCTGCAGGCGGCGGGCAACTACGTCAACCTGCGGGTCCGCGGCCACGACTACCCCTTGCGCAGCACCATCGGCGGGATCGAGGACAAGCTCGACCCCGAGCGCTTCGTCCGCATCCAGCGCAGTTACATCGCCAACCTCGACCACGTGGCCTCGATCGAACCCCTGGAGACGGGCGACGCCCGCGTGCACATGAAGGACGGCGCGAACCTGCCGTGCAGCCGGACCTACCGCAGCGGGTTGAAGCAGCGCTTCGGCGGCGACGCCTGAATCGACCGCAGCTGGTAAGATTCAGGGTCTTTTCCGCGGTACTTTCCCCACATGATCGAGCTCAATCCCATCCGAGCCCGCATCGCCGACCTGACCGGCCGGCTCGATGCGCTCCGGGGGTTTCTTTGACTACGATGCCAAGCGCGAACGCCTGGAAGAAGTAGAACGCGAACTGGAACACCCGGATGTCTGGAACAACCCCGAACGCGCGCAGGCGCTGGGGCGCGAACGGTCGATGCTGGACAAGACCGTCAATGGCATCCGCGACCTGAAGGACGGCCTCGCCGGCGCGCTGGAGTTGCTGGAACTGGCCGAGATGGAGGACGACGAGGAAACCGCGCTCGCGGTGGTCGCCGACGTCGACCGCTTCGAGAAGGGCGTGGGCCAGATCGAGTTCCAGCGGATGTTCTCCGGGAAGATGGACGCCGCCAACGCGTTCGTCGACATCCAGGCCGGCGCCGGCGGCACCGAGGCCCAGGACTGGGCCGAGATGCTGCTGCGCATGTACCTGCGCTGGGCGGAGTCGCGCGGCTGGAAGACCGAGTTGATGGAAGTCAGCGGCGGCGACGTCGCCGGCATCAAGTCGGCGACGTTCCGGGTCGAGGGCGATTACGCCTATGGCTGGCTGAAGACCGAGATCGGCGTGCACCGGCTGGTGCGCAAGTCGCCGTTCGACTCCGACAACCGCCGCCACACCAGCTTCACCAGCGTGTTCGTGTCGCCCGAGGTCGAGGACGACATCGACATCGAGATCAACCCGGCCGACCTCAAGACCGACGTGTATCGTTCCTCGGGCGCTGGCGGCCAGCACGTCAACAAGACCGAGTCGGCGGTGCGCATCACCCATGTGCCCAGCGGGATCGTGGTGGCCTGCCAGAACGGCCGCAGCCAGCACCAGAACCGCGATACCGCGATGAAGATGCTGAAGGCCAAGCTCTACGAGATGGAGGTCCAGAAGCGCAATGCCGAGCGCGATGCGCTGGAGGCCACCAAGTCCGACATCGGCTGGGGCAGCCAGATCCGCAACTACGTGCTCGACCAGTCGCGGATCAAGGACCTGCGCACCGGGATCGAACGCAGCGACACCCAGAAGGTGCTGGACGGCGACCTCGACGAATTCGTCGAGGCCAGCCTGAAATCCGGGCTCGAGGCTGGCGCCAAACGCAGCGACGCCGCCTGACCAACGCCATGGGCGTGGCGACCGCCACGCCACTGCATCCCGGAATGCCGCGCCGCGCACCATGCGCACGCACGAGAGCCAGACGATGACCGAACAGCCGCAAGCCCACGACGAGAACCACCTGATCGCCGAACGCCGCGCCAAGCTCGCGGCACTGCGCGCGGAGGGCGTCGCCTTCCCGAACGACGCGCGTCGCAGCGATTACGCCGGCGACCTGCAGGACGACTACGTCGATGCCGACACCTGGACCGGCGAGGCGCTGGAAGCGAGCGGCCGCCGCGTCGCCATCGCGGGGCGCCTGCTGGCCAAGCGGGTGATGGGCAAGGCCGCGTTCGCCACCGTGCAGGACATGAGCGGTCGCATCCAGCTGTTCCTGCAGTCGAACGCGCTGGGCGACACCTACGAGGCCTTCAAGGGCTGGGACATCGGCGACATCGTCGCCGCCGAAGGCGGCCTGATGCGGACCCGAACCGGCGAACTGTCGGTGAAGGCGGATGCGCTGCGCCTGCTGGTGAAGTCGCTGCGGCCGCTGCCGGACAAGTTCCACGGCCTGGCCGACGTCGAGCAGCGTTACCGCCAGCGCTACGTCGACCTGATCGTGACGCCGGAGGCGCGCGAGGTCTTCATCGCGCGCTCGCGGATCGTCTCGGCGATCCGCAACTGGCTGGACGGCCGCCGCTTCCTCGAAGTGGAGACGCCGATGATGCATTACATCGCCGGCGGCGCCACCGCACGTCCGTTCACCACCCACCACAATGCGCTGGACCTCGACCTGTTCCTGCGCGTCGCCCCGGAGCTGTACCTCAAGCGCCTGGTGGTCGGCGGCATGGAGCGCGTCTACGAGATCAACCGCAACTTCCGCAACGAAGGCGTGTCCACCCGCCACAACCCGGAATTCACCATGCTCGAGCTGTACGAGGCCTACGCCACGTACACAGAGGTGATGGACCTGACCGAAGGCCTCACCCGCGACGTCGCCCTGGCGGCGATGGGCAAGACTGCATTCGAGTGGGACGGCCAGCACATCGACCTCGCCCCGGCGTTCCGGCGCTGGAAGCTGGAAGAGGCGGTGCGCGCGCTCAACCCGGAGATCCCGGTGTCCGACTGTCGCGACCGCGAGGCCTTGGCCGCCCATTGCGCGCGCCTGAAGATCCCGGTCAAGCCCGGCTACGGCTGGGGCAAGCTGCTCCTGGAAATCTTCGAGAAGACGGTCGAGGGCGGCCTCATCCAGCCGACCTTCATCACCCATTACCCGGTGGAAGTGAGCCCGCTGGCGCGCGAATCCGACAGCGAGCCCGGCATCACCGACCGCTTCGAGCTGTTCATCGGCGGCAAGGAGCTGGCCAACGGTTTCTCCGAACTCAACGACCCCGAGGACCAGGCCGCGCGCTTCCGCGCCCAGGTCGAGGCGAAGGAGGGCGGCGACGACGAGGCGATGCATTACGACGCCGATTACATCCGTGCGCTCGAAGTCGGCCTGCCGCCGACCGGCGGGCTCGGCGTCGGCATCGACCGCCTTGTGATGCTGCTGACCGGCTCGTCTTCGATCCGCGATGTCCTCCTGTTCCCGTACATGCGGCCGGCGCACGCGAGCTGAGGCGGTGGCCTCGTTTTGCGGCGGCCTGCGTTCCCGGGATGAACGGCACGACGTGCGGCATGCGGTGCTCGCCATGCCGACGGTACTTGCCATGATGGCGCTTTGCGCACAGGATGCCCCGACAGGTGGCCTGCTCAGAGGGTCGGACAGGGGGAACGACGCATGGATATCGTGATCGTCGACGACCAGGCGTCCGCACGCACGATGCTGCGGCATATCGTGCAGGACATCGGACCGCAACTGGACGTGCACGACTTCGGCGACCCGGGCGTCGCCCTCGACTGGTGCAACGACAACCGACCCGACCTGTTGCTGCTCGATTACCGGATGCCGGGCATGGATGGGCTGGAGCTCGCCAAGGCCTTCCGCCAGCCGCTGCGCAACCGTGACGTGCCGATCGTGCTGGTCACCGTGGTCGGCGACGAGCCGGTGCGGCAGGCCGCGCTGGACGCCGGCGTCATCGATTTCCTGGTCAAGCCGATCCGCCCGCGCGAACTGCGCGCGCGTTGCCGCAACCTGCTGCAGTTGCGCCAGCAGTCCGAATCGGTGAAGCAGCGCGCGTTGTCGCTGGAGCAACGGCTGCTGGCCAGCATGCACGAGGTCGAGGAACGCGAGCGCGAGACCCTGTCGCGGCTGGCCCGCGCCATCGAGTTCCGCGACGCCGGCACCAGCGCCTACCTCGAGCGCATGTCGCACATCGCCGGCCTCATCGCCGAGGCGATGGGCTTGCCGGAGGAGCTGGTGCGGACCATCGAACTGGCCGCACCCCTGCACGACATCGGCAAGATCGCCATCCCCGACTCGCTGCTGATGAAGCCCGGCCCGTTGGACGAGCAGGAACGCGAGCGGATGAAGCAGCACCCGCGGATCGGCTACCAGCTGCTGCAGGACAGCCAGAACCGGTTCATCCAGGTCGGCGCGCAGATCGCGTTGCGCCACCATGAACGCTACGACGGCCTGGGTTACCCGGACGGTCTCGCCGGCGAGGACATCCCGCTGGAGGCGCGGATCGTCACAGTCGCCGACATCTTCGATGCCCTGATCTCTCCTCGGCCGTACAAGGAAGCCTGGAGCATCGGCCGCGCGATCGAATACATCGGCGAGCAGAGCGGACGGATGCTGGATCCACGCTGCGTGGCCGCACTGATGGACAACCTGCCGCGCGTCCACGACATCTGCGACCGCTATTCGCACGTGGCCGCGCACCCCGAGTGGCGTTGAGCCCGTGATGCGCGGGCTGCACTGGCTTCGCTCGCGCCTGCGCGGCCGCGCGGACAGCGAACACGCGCAGGTGTTCGTCCGCATCGCCATCACCGCGCTGTTCTCGGCCTACCTCGGCTGGGAAGTCAGCGACGGCAACCACAACCCGGCGCTGTTCGCGACCTGGCTGATCCTGATCGGCGAACTGGCGGGCGCGCTTGGCCTGCTGGGCGCGATCCTGGCATGGCCCGCGCCTTCCGACGCGCGTCGCTGGATCGGCATGCTGCTCGACTACAGCGCCATGGGCGGCGTCATGTACCTGCAGGGCGAATCCGCCTCGCCGCTGTACGCGGTCTACCTGTGGGTGACCATCGGCAACGGCATGCGCTACGGGCCCCGTTACCTGTACAGCGGTACCGCGTTGGCGGCGCTGTCGTTCGCGGTGATGATGCGAACCACGCCGTACTGGCTGCAGAACCCCTACCTGTCCTGGGGCCTGCTGCTGGGCCTCATCGCGGTCCCGTTGTACTTCGCCTCGCTGCTGAAGGCGTTGACCCATGCGATCGAGGACGCGCGCCGCGCGAACCTGGCCAAGAGCCGGTTCCTCGCCAACATGAGCCACGAATTCCGCACGCCGCTGAATGGCCTGTCCGGCATGTCGGAGTTGCTGGCCAGCACGCGCCTGGATCCGGAGCAGCGCGGTTACGTCGAGACCCTGCAAGCGGCATCGCGTTCGCTACTGTCGCTGGTCGAGGACGTGCTGGACATCTCCGCGATCGAGGCCGGCAAGCTCAAGCTCAAGCAGGAGGCGTTCGAGCTGCGCGACTTGCTGGCCGAGATCGACCTGATCATGCGCCCGCAGGCGCGGGCCAAGCAGCTCGACTACGTGGTCGAGGTCGATGCCACGGTCCCGGACCGGCTGCGCGGCGACGCCGGCCATTTGCGACAGGTGCTGGTGAACCTGCTGAGCAATGCGATCAAGTTCACCCCGACCGGCGAAGTGCGCCTGGAGATCGCCGTCAACGGCAGCCCGCAGGGAGGCAGCCAACGGTTGCGTTTCACTGTGACCGATACCGGCGTCGGCATCCCGGCCTCCGCGCGGGCGAAGTTGTTCGAGGCCTTCGAACAGGCCGACAACAGCCTGTCGCGCAAGCATGCGGGGAGCGGCCTGGGGACGACCATCGCCAAGGGCCTGACCGAGGCGATGGGCGGCTCGATCGGATTCGAAAGCCGGGAACACGCGGGCAGTCGATTCTGGGTGGAGCTGCCGTTCGAGATCGTCGCAGCCGAGGCGTTGCCCAGCGTGCCCGAGGAGCAGGGCGCGTCCCGGCTTGAGCCGATGCCGGCGAGTGGAGGCGCGCGCAACGTCATCGCCTTCAGCGATCCGTTCCTGCGCCATCGCGCTCGCGTCCGCCCGCTGCGCACCCTGGTCGCCGACGACCATGCGGCCAACCGGATGGTGTTGCAAGGCGTGTTGCAGAAGGCCGGGCACCGCGTGTTCGTCGCCGACGATGGCGAGGCCGCGCTGGATGCGCTGGCGGCCACGGACTTCGACCTCGCGTTGGTCGACCTCCACATGCCCGGGCTCAGCGGCGTGGACCTGATCCGTCAATTGCGGGTGATGGAGGCCGGTAGCCCGCGCCGCACCCCCGTGGTGGTACTGAGCGCCGATGCCACGCCCGAGGCCGTGCAATCCTGCACCACCGCCGGCGCCCGGGCCTTCCTCACCAAGCCATTCGTGGTGGCGCGCCTGCTCGACGTCATCGCCGACATCGCCGCCGGCACCAGCACGTTGCCGATGGTGGAGGATGCGCGCGCGCATGCCGCCGTCCAACCGTCCAGCGAAATCCTGGATCCCTCGGTGCTGGACGAATTCGCCTCGCTGGGCATGGGGGCCGAGTTCGAGGCCGACTTCGTCGGCCAGTGCGTGGCCGATGCGCGGGTCGCGGTGCAGCGGCTGCGGATCGCCGCGAGCGCGTCCGATTGGGAGCAACTGCGCGAACAGGCGCACGCACTCAAGGGCATCGCCGGCAACATGGGCCTGGTCCAGCTGGCCGCGCACAGCGGCATGCTGATGAAGATGACCGGGCTGGAACTCGGGCGGGACTGGGCCCGCCACGCGGATACGCTGGCCGAGCGCC
>JAFLEC010000066.1 GCA_017302095.1 Lysobacterales bacterium
CGCCCGCCGTTGCCGTGGTCACGGCACCGTCCGCCCACGCCGCGCCGCCTGTCGTCGCCCCGGCCGAATCGATGCCCGAAGCCGCCGCGCCTGCGCTGCTCGCGCAACTGGAACGCCTCGCTCCCGATGCCGATCCGGGCGTACTCGCGCTCGCGCTGGAAGCGCGCGCCTGTGCGGTGCGCAGCGGCACGGTCGAAACCGCCTCGCGGCTCGCGGTGATCGACTATTCGCGGCCCTCCACCGCCAAGCGGCTGTGGGTGTTCGACCTCGCGCAGCCGCGCCTGCTGCACCATGAGCACGTGGCCCATGGGTCCGGCACCGGCGACAACCTGGCACGGCGCTTCTCGAACCTCGACGGCAGCCATGCCACCAGTTTGGGGTTGTTCCGCACCGCCGAGACCTACATGGGCGGCAACGGCTACTCGCTGCGGATGGACGGGCTGGACCCCGGCTTCAACGACAACGCGCGCCGCCGCGCCATCGTGATGCACGGGGCCTGGTACGTCGATCCGTCGATGATCCGAGCGCAAGGTCGGCTCGGGCGCAGCCAAGGCTGCCCGGCCTTGCGCCAGGAGGTCGCGCGCGTGGTCATCGACGACCTCAAGCAGCGCCAGTTGCTGTTCGCCTACGCCGACGACGCCGACTTCCTGCGTCGCGCTCGCAGCTTCGCCTGCGACGGGCGCAGCGCCGGGCAGATCATCGCCGCGGCGCGCACCGCGGCACGCGGTGGCGGCCTGCCGCAAGGTGCGGTGGCCGCGCCTTAGGTCGCCCACCAGCATCGGACACGAAAAAAGAAGCCCGCTTGCGCGGGCTTCTTCGTGCTTGCATTGGCGCGAAGCGGGTTACGCCGCCTGCACCACCCGCAGCGGGTTGTCCCATTCCTTGAGCAGTTCGGCCTCGCGCGCCTTGGCCTTGTGCAGGTGCGCTTCCTTGACGTGACCGTAGCCGCGGATGTGCTCGGGGATGCTGGCGATGGCGGCAGCCAGGTCGACGTTGCCGCCGTCCAGCTTGTCCAGCAGCAGCGAGATCGTCTTCTCGTACTCGCCGATCAGCGCGCGCTCGCCGCGGCGTTCGGCGGTGTAGCCGAACACGTCCAGCGGCGTGCCGCGCAGGCCGCGCAGCTTCGCCATGACCTTGAACGCGGTGAAGACCCAGCTGCCGTATTCCTGCTTCACCAGCTGGCCCTGCGCGTTCTTCCGGGCCAGCAGCGGTGGCGCGAGGTGGAACTTGAGCTTGTAGTCGCCCTCGAACTGCTGCTCGACGCGGCGCCTGAACTCGCCGCTGGTGTACAGCCGCGCCACTTCGTACTCGTCCTTGTAGGCCATCAGCTTGAAGAAGTAGCGGGCCACCGCTTCCGACAGGTCGGTGCTGCCAGGTGCCTTCGCGCTTTCCGCCGCGCGCACCTTCGCCACGAAGTCGGAATAGCGCTTCGCGTACTTCGCGTTCTGGTACTGGGTGAGGAAGGCGACGCGCCGCGCGATCACCTCGTCGAGCGAGCGCGACAGCCGCGCATCGTCCAGCGGCAGGAAGGCGACTTCGCCCGCATTCGAGGCCGGCACGTGGCGCAGTTCATCCTCGCTGCGCAGGTCGGCGGCGAACGGGGTCAGGCCGGATTCGCCGGCGTCGTTGTTGGTGGCGCCGAGCATCGGCAGCGGCAGCGCGGTGCGTTCGGCCGCGGTCGGCGCGTTGCGGACGATGCCGGCGGCCTCGACCACCGCATCGAGGTCGACCACGGCGAGGCGGCCCCATGCGAACGCGGTCTTGTTCATCTCCACTGCGGCGCCGTTGAGCTCGATCGCGCGCATCAGCGCGTCGAACGAGATCGGCACCAGCCCCTGCTGCCAGGCGTAGCCGAGCATGAACAGGTTGGCGGCGATCGCATCGCCCATCAGCGCGGTGGCGATGTGGGTGGCATCGATCTGCAGCGGGGCCTGGCCGTTCAGCGCGGTGCTCACCGCCTGGACGATGCCGGCGGCGGGGAACTGCATGTCCGGGCGGGTGGTGAAGGTGCCCGGCATCGCCTCGTAGGTGTTCATCACCACCGTGCTGCGCTCGGGGCGGATCTTCGACAGCACCCAGTAGTCGTTGACCACCACCATGTCGCAGCCCAGCACCAGGTCGGCCTCGCCGGCGGCGATGCGCACGGCGTGGATGTCGGCCGGGGTCTTCGCGATGCGGATGTGGGTGGTCACCGCGCCGCCCTTCTGCGCCAGGCCGGTCTGATCAAGGACGCTCGAGCCCTTGCCTTCCAGGTGCCCGGCCATGCCGAGCAGCGCGCCGATGGTCACCACGCCGGTACCGCCGACGCCGGTGATCAGGATGTTCCAGGGCTGCGACAGGTCGCTGCGGATCTGCGGCGCCGGCAACGAAGCCAGCTTGTCGGCAGCGTTCACTTTCTTGCCCTTGCGCGGCTTGCCGCCGTGCACGGTCACGAAGCTGGGGCAGAAGCCCTCGACGCAGCTGAAATCCTTGTTGCAGTTGCTCTGGTCGATCTCGCGCTTGCGGCCGAACTCGGTGTCCTTCGGCAGCACGCTGACGCAGAAGCTCTTCTGCCCGCAGTCGCCGCAGCCTTCGCAGACCAGCGAATTCACCACCACCCGCTTCGCCGGATCCGGCAGCTTGCCGCGCTTGCGGCGGCGGCGCTTCTCGGTGGCGCAGACCTGGTCGTAGATCAGGATGCTGGTGCCCTTCACCTCGCGCAGCATCTTCTGCACGGCGTCGAGGTCGCGGCGGTCGTGGAAGGTCACGCCGTTCGGGAAGATCGACGGGTCGGTCCACTTGTCGATGTCGTCGCTGACCAAGGCGATCGTCTGCACGCCCTCGGCGCGCATCTGCTGGGCGATCTGCGGCACGGTCAGGGTGCCGTCCACCGGCTGGCCGCCGGTCATCGCCACCGCGTCGTTGTAGAGGATCTTGTAGGTGATGTTGACGCCGGCCGCGATCGCCTGGCGGATCGCCAGCGACCCGCTGTGGAAGTAGGTGCCGTCGCCGAGGTTCTGGAAGATGTGCGGGGTGTCGGTGAACGCAGCCTGGCCCGCCCAGGTCACGCCTTCGCCGCCCATGTGGGTGAAGGTGTCGGTGCTGCGGTCCATCCACGTCACCATGTAATGGCAACCGATGCCGCCCTGCGCGCGCGAGCCTTCCGGAACCTTGGTGCTGGTGTTGTGCGGGCAGCCGCTGCAGTAATGCGGCACCCGCGGAAAGTTGGCGCGCGGCAGCGCCAGCTCGCCTTCCTTGCTTTCCATCCAGCGCAGCACGTCGCGGATGCGCTCGCTGTCGTGGAAGCGCTGGATGCGCCTGGCGATGACGCCGGCGATGCGCGCCGGGGTGAGCTCGCCGGTGCTGGGCAGGATCCACTCGCCGGCCTCGTCGTACTTGCCGACGATCGACGGCCGTTGGCCCTCGAAGTTGTAGAACAGCTCCTTCATCTGGGACTCGATGAAGGCGTGCTTCTCCTCGACCACGAGGATGTCCTCGAGCCCGCGCGCGAACGCGCGGATGCCCTGCGGCTCCAGCGGCCAGGTCATGCCGACCTTGTACACGCGGATGCCGAGGTCGCGGCACGCGTCGGCATCGAGGCCCAGATACTCGAGCGCCTGCAGCACGTCGAGGTAGCTCTTGCCGGTGGTGGCGATGCCCAGCCGCGCGTTCGGCGAATCGACCACGATGCGGTCGATGCCGTTGGCGCGGGCGAACGCCTGCGCGGCCTTCACCGCATAGCGGTGCAGGCGCATCTCCTGGTCCAGCGGCGGGTCCGGCCAGCGGATGTTGAGGCCGCCCGCGGGCATCTCGAAGTCGGCATCGCCCGGCAGCACGATCTGCAGCGCGAACGGATCCACCTCGACCGAGGCCGAGGACTCCACGGTTTCCGCGATCGTCTTGAAGCCGACCCAGCGCCCGGTGAAGCGCGACATCGCGAACCCGAGCAGGCCCATGTCGAGGATGTCCTGCACGCCGGCCGGGTTGAGCACCGGCATCATCGCGCTGACGAATTCGTGTTCGCTGCCGTGCGGCAGGGTCGAGCTGCGGCAGTTGTGGTCGTCGGCGGCCAGCGCCAGCACGCCACCGTGCTTGCTGGTGCCGGCGGCATTGGCGTGCTTGAACACGTCGCCGCAGCGGTCCACGCCCGGGCCCTTGCCGTACCACATGCCGAACACGCCATCGTGCCTGGCACCCGGGAACAGGCCGGTCTGCTGGGTGCCCCAGACCATGGTCGCGCCCAGGTCCTCGTTGAGGCCTGGCGAGAACTTCACCTTCGCCGATTCCAAGTGCTTGCGCGCGCGCCACAGCTCGAGGTCGAAGCCACCGAGCGGGGAGCCGCGGTAGCCGCTGATGAAGCCGGCGGTGTCGAGGCCGCCGCGTTCGTCGCGCAGCTTCTGCATGATCGGCAGGCGCACCAGCGCCTGCACGCCGCTGAGGTAGATGCGGCCCTGGGTACGCCGGTACTTGTCCTCCAGCGTGTAGTCGGCGTCGAGCACGCTGTTGGTGAGGGCGAGGTTCGCCGACGACGGCGAGGAGAGTTCGGCGGTGCTGGTCATGGCGGGGATCCGGACGGCGGAAGGACCACAGGACGCGGCCTTCGAGCAAAGACTCGGCATTTTAGCAGTGGGGTGCCGCCCGCCCCCGCCAAGTCCACCCAAGTGAGGCTGGCCGCGGCGCAGGCAGCCCGGTAGCCTGCGCGCTCCTCCCGGCCCGGACGCCGCCGCATGGCCCTCGATGCCTTTGCCCTGGTGCTCGCCATGCTGGCCCTGGGCGCGCTGTTCGCCCGCCTTCGCCTGCTGCCGGAGAACGCCGCGGATTCGCTGAACCTGGTCGTGCTGCACGTCTGCCTGCCGGCGGCGGTGCTGCGCTACGTGCCGCGGTTGCAGTGGGATCCCGCGCTGGCCGGGGTGGTAGCGACGCCGTGGCTGCTGGCCGGCATCGCGGTGGTCGTGGTGTGGGCGCTGTCGCGCGCGCTGCGCTTCCGCCGCGACGAAACCGCGGTGGTGATGCTGTGCGTGGCGCTCGGCAACACCAGCTTCATCGGGTTCCCGCTGGTGCAGGCGCTGGTCGGCGAGGACGCCTTGCCGTACGCGGTGGTCTACGACCAGTTCGGTACCTTCCTGCTGCTGTCCACCTTCGGCCTGTACGTGGTCGCGCGGCACGCGGGCGATGCGCCGCCGACCGCGCGCACGATGGTGCTGCGGATGCTGCGCTTCCCGCCGCTGTGGGCGCTGGCGATCGCGCTGCTGGCGATGCCGGCGCAACCGCCGCCATGGCTGGACGCGATGTTGCAGCGACTCGCCGACGCCTTGCTGCCGTTGGCGATGCTGGCGGTCGGTTTGTCGCTGCGCCTGCGGTTGCCGCGCGATGAACTGGCGCCGCTGGCGGCGGGCCTGGGCCTGAAGTTGGTGGCGATGCCGCTGCTGGCGTTCGCCGGCGTGGCCGCGCTGGGCATGGCGTCGCCGGCGCGCGAGGTGGTGGTGCTGGAATCCGGGATGCCGGCGATGATCAGCGCCGCCGCGTTGGCCGGCGCGCATGGCCTGGCGCCACGGCTGGCGGCCGCGTTGGTCGGCTACGGCATCCTGCTGGCGATGGCGACCCTGCCGGCCTGGCGCTGGCTCCTGCACGTGGCCTGAGCGACACCGACCGCCGGCGGTTGGAGTAGGCTTGCGTCCTTGCGCCTGCGTCCCGGGGGAGATCGGCATGGGCTGGTCGGAGTTGCGGGTAATGGTGGTCGAAGACCACGGCTTCCAGCGCCGGATCGCGCTGCGCCTGCTGGCCGAGCTCGGGGTGGCCCAGGTGATGGAGGGCGCGGACGGGCTGCACGCCCTCGAATTGCTGCGTCGCGAGCCGATGCCGCCCGATGTCGTGCTGGTCGATCTCGACATGCCGGGCATGGACGGCATCGAGTGCATCGGCCACATCGCGCAGGAGCGCCTGGCGCGCGCCGTGGTGGTGGTCAGTGCGCTGGACCCGGCCCTGCTCCACACCGTGCAGACCATGGCCCGCGCCTATGGCCTGCGGGTGCTCGGCAGCGTCGAGAAACCGTTGACGCGGGAGAAGCTGGAAGGCGCCCTGGCCCGGCTCGAGGAACACGCGGGCGAGGAGCCTGACGATTCGGCCGGCGACGTCGATTTCGAATCCGCAGCCTCGGCCTTGCGGGCGGGCGAAGTGGTCGCGTGGTTCCAGCCGCAGGTGGAGTTCGCCAACGGCAAGGTGATCGGCGTCGAGGCGCTGGCGCGCTGGGAGCGTCGCGATGGCGGCCTGGTCCATCCGCAGGCGTTCGTGCCCCTGCTGGAACAGGGGGGACTGGCGAATGCGCTGACCGACCGCATGCTGGACGAGGCCTGCCGCTGGAAGCAGCGCTGGGATGGCGGCGGCACCCGCCTGAAGATCTCGGTCAATGTCTCGCCGATGGCGCTCGCCGACCCTTCCGCCGCCGATCGCTACCAGTCGATCGTGGAGGCCTACGGGATCGCCCCCGATGAGGTGGTGCTGGAGATCACCGAAAGTTCGGTGATGTCCGACGCCGCGCGCGGGCTCGGCGTGCTGGCGCGCTTGCGCCTCAAGGGCTTCGGACTGTCGATCGACGACTTCGGCACCGGCTACTCCTCGCTCGCGCAGCTCTCGCAGATCCCGTTCACCGAGCTGAAGATCGATCGCGGCTTCGTGTCCGGCGCGCACGTGCAGCCGCGGCAGCGCGCAGTGGTGGAGGCCAGCCTCGACCTGGCGCGCAAGCTCGGGCTGACCACCGTCGCCGAGGGCGTCGAGGCGGTCGAGGATTGGCAGATGCTCGCCGAGCTCGGCTGCGACATCGCCCAGGGTTACCTCATCGCGCGCCCGGTTCCCGGCAGCGAGTTGCAAGCGGCGATCGCTCGGTGGCGGCGGCCCGCGCACTGAGCCGGGGCGGACGCATGGCCATGGGTGCCCGGGGCGGCGCGCATGCGGCTTGACCTGTCCCGCTTCGGCCTGCGCCAACAGCTGCTCGGCCTGTTCGGCCTGTTCCTGGCGACCGGTGCCCTCGTCCTGGTCCTGGACGAGGTCGGCCAGCACTTCGCGCAGCAATCCCTGGTGCGGATGCGCGACGACGTGCTCGCGGGCATGCGCGGGATCCGCCGGCTGTCGGATGCGTACGGGCGCGATGTCGTCGACACCACCTTCCGGGTGCGCAATTACCTGATCGACTTCGACGAAGGCGTGGCCCGGCTGGATCGCGCCCGGCTGGAGGCGGACGTCGAATGGCGCGCGCTGCAGGCGGATCGCTTCGGCTTCGACGACCGCGCGCTGCTCGACCAGGCCCTGCAGGCGCGGCAGCGTGCCGATGCCGCGGTCGACAACCTCCGCCGCGCGATGGCGGCACGCGACATCCGCGCATTGGGCCGGTACGCCGACCGCGAGTTGTACCCGGCGATGGATCCGCTGACCGAACGCCTGCAACGGATCGCCGACCACGCGCAACGGCGCGCCGACGATGTCGTGCGCGCCGACCTCGCGCACGGGCGCTGGCTGAGCTGGGCGCGGATCGCATTGACCGTGTCCTGCCTGCTGCTGGTCGTGATGTTCGGACGCCGCATCCTGCGCAACGGGTACCGCGGGGTGGAGGCGCTGGCCGACCTCGCGCGGCGGATGGAGGGCCACGATTATTCGGCGCAGCCGCGGTTCCGCCCGACCGGCGAACTGGGCGAGGTGCTGGACGGTTTCCTGCGCATGCGCAGCCACGTCCAACGGGTGGAGCGGCAGCTGACCGACCAGCTGATGCGCAACGACCGCGTGCGCGTTGCGCTGGAGCGACGCGAGCACTTCCAGCGCCTGCTGCTGGAAGCCGCGCAGACCGCGATCTTCGCGGTGGACGACGATGGCGTGTTCTCCCAGGTCAACCCGTTCGCCGAGCAGTTGCTGGGCTGGCCGGAGGGATCGCTGCTCGGGCGCGAGAAGCTCGATGCGATCCTCGATCCGGAGGCGCTGCGCTCGCTCGCACGATCGCTTGCCGACGCGTACGGCCAACCGGTCGCGGCCGACTGGACCGCCTTGCGCGCGCTGGCCCAGCATCGCGAGCCGCCGCGCGAATTCGTGCTCCGCCACCAGCGCGGGCGCACCCTGCCGGTGTTGCTGGCCTTGTCGGCGATGCGCGACGACACCGGCGCGATGGTCGGCCTGCTGGCGGTCGCCACCGACCTCACCGCGCTCAAGCGGCTCGAACGCGCGCTGCGCGACAGCGAGGCGAGGGCGCGCGAGGCCAACCAGGCCAAGAGCGCGTTCCTCGCCGCGATGAGCCACGAGATACGCACCCCGATGATCGGGGTGACCGGGATGATCGAAGTGCTCTCCCACACCCCGCTCGACGTGGAGCAGCGGCGGGCGCTCAACGTGGTGCAGGCGTCTGCCGAGACCCTGCTGCGGATCATCGGCGACATCCTGGACTTCTCGAAGATCGAGGCCGGCCGGCTGGAGATCGAGCCGGTCCCGACTTCGCTGCCGGACCTGCTGCGCAGCGTCACCGCCAACCATGCCGGCTCGGCGTCCAGCAAGGGCCTCACCCTGCGCTGCGAGGTCGATCCCGCGATCGCCACCGCCCACTACGCGGATCCGGTCCGCCTGCGCCAGGTCATTGGCAACTTCCTGTCCAACGCCCTCAAGTTCACCGAGCGCGGCAGCGTGGTGGTCTCGCTCCAGCTGCGTGCCCGCGACCCTGCAGATGGCGCGATGGGCAGCGACCTGCTGGTGTTCGCGGTCGCCGACACCGGGATCGGCATCAGCGAACAGGCGCAGGCCCGGTTGTTCCAGCCGTTTTCCCAGGCCGAGGCGGACACCACGCGGCGGTTCGGCGGCACCGGGCTGGGCCTGGCGATCAGCCGCCGCCTCGCCGAACTGATGGGCGGCGACGTGCACATGGAGTCGGTGCCCGGGGTGGGCACCACCATGCGCCTGGTGGTGCGGTTGGCGCGTGCGCCGGAGGCAGAACTGCCCGAGCTCGCGGGCCCTGGCCGCAAGGTCCCCGGTTTCGCGCCGCGGCCGCTGCCGACCGTCGAGCAGGCGGAACGCGAACGCAGCCTGGTGCTGCTGGTCGACGACCACCCGACCAACCGGCAGGTGATCCAGCGCCAGTTGGCGTTGGCGGGCTACGCATCGGAAGCGGCGGAGGACGGGATCGAGGGGCTGGCGTGCTGGCGCAGTGGACGCTATGCGTTGGTCTTGAGCGACGTGCACATGCCGCGCATGGACGGCTACCAACTGGCCCGCGCGATCCGCGAGGAAGAGGCCGAGCGCGCACTGGCGCGCACGCCGATCGTGGCCCTCACCGCCTCCGCCTTGAAGGGCGAGGCCGAGCGATGCCTCGCCGCGGGCATGGACGACTACATGGCCAAGCCGGTCGGCCTGCAGACCATGGGCGCCTGCCTGCAGCGCTGGCTGCCGCATACCATCGGTCCCCCGCCCGCGACCGACGCCGACGGCGCGGCGATCCAGGCCAGCAACAACGCGCGCGCGGCGGCCGCCGAGCTGCCGCAACTGGCGCATGCGCCGATCCTCGACCCGGCGGTGCTCGACGACCTCACGGGCGGCGATGCGGCGGAGGCGCGCATGTTGCTGGATGATTTCCTGGGCAGCACGCGCGAGGACCTGGCCCTGCTCGAGGACCTGCGCGCCGCCGGCGACCTGCCCGGGCTGACCCGCCAGGCCCACAAGGTCAAGGGGGCCGCGCGACTGGTGGGTGCGGTCGAGCTGGCCGAACGCGCCGCGTCGCTGGAGGCTGCGGGTCGCCACGGCGATTGGGGCGCCATCCTGCCTGCGGCCGTCGATGTCGCGACCGCCGCCGAATCCCTCCGCTTGCACGTGGCCGGGCGCTGGCCCGCGCCCTGAACGCGGCCGGCACGCCTCGCTCCCGGCTGCGTGTACGCTAGCGGCAGCCC
>JAFLEC010000067.1 GCA_017302095.1 Lysobacterales bacterium
GCCCTGGGTCGCGGTGAGCACGCCGCTGGCGACCATCCGGTCGCGGTTGGCGTCCATGCAGTTGTAGTACTGGTTGCGGGTCTGCGCGGACAGCAGGCACACCTCGTTGCTGGCCTGGATGGTGGCACCGCCGATCAGGCCGCCATCGTTGACCACCTTGATCCCGGTGTCGCAGTCCGGGACGCTGGGGCTGCCGATCTGGGCATTGCCGGTGTTCAGCCTCCAACCGATGTCGGCGAGCAGGTGCGGGGTGATGTCGAGGTTGTAGTAGCCGCGCAGGGTGCCGTTGATCGCCGGCTCCATCAGCAGGTTCGGCAGCGCGATGCTGTCGTAGTGCGAACCCGACGAACCGCTCTGCACCGGGTTGGGCATGAACAGGCGCGGACGGCCGAGGTCATCGGCACCCTGCAGCTTGGTCGGGTCGATGACGAAGCTCACGGTCATCGGCAGGTTGGCCTTGAAGCTGGCGCCGGCGGCCTGGGTCACGCGGATCGACGGGATGGTGATCGTCGGATCGGCGCCACCGAGGCCCGCGGGCGGGTTGCCGGGGGCGTTGTCGGCGATGATCACGCCGATCGCGCCGGCATTCTGGGCATTCTTCACCTTGATGGTGAAGCCGCAGGTGCCGCGGTCGATCAGCGCGATCTTGCCGGCGACCTGGGCGACGTTGGACAGCGGCGAGCAGCCGTCGGTGGTGCTCGGGCCGGCGGGATCCGCGGCGTCCTGCGACAGGACCACCTCGCCGTTGAAGTTGCTGGTGGTCAGCGCCGGGCCGAAGCTGGCGGTGCCGTAGGCGTAGTTGCCGGCGATCGCCGCCGGGGTCAGCACGCGGAAATCCTGGCGATCATCGAGCAGCAAGGCCGCGCCGGCGGTCGCACGCGGACCGGTGAACACCACGTTGCCGAAATTCACGCCCGACGTGGCGCGCTCGGCCTGGGTCATGGCCGTCCAGTACTTCTGCGCGGTGTTGTCGTAGGTGAAGACGGAGTAGATGTCTTGGATCCCGGAGAGGAAGGCGCCGCTCGCTTCGTTTTCGAAGTTCGAGAAGCCCAGACCATGCGCGTATTCGTGCATCACCACGTCGAGGAAGTTGACCTCGCCCGCGGGTGTGTTGCCGTCCAAGCCGTAGTAGAAGGTGAAGTTAGTGCTGAACTGCGATTGGATGTCGAACTGGCCCGGCACGAGGTCGGTGCCGGCAATGGAGTCGGCGAGCGCCGTGTGGTACCAGGTGCCGGCCACCGGGGCATTCGCGAAGTCCCGGTTCACGAAGGTGGCGCCCGCAGAGCCGAGGACGCCCGGTGCGAGGCTGAGGAAGCGGGCCTGCACGAAGATCGGCACGTCGCTCTGCAACACGCTGCCCCAAAGCGCCGCCGCGTATGCGGCCACGTAGCGACGCTGCTCGCCCTTGGTGGTGCCGGGGTTGCCGCCGACCGGGGTGGCGGGCGTGGTGTCGTTGTAGCCGACGCCGGCGGGATCGGTGATGACCGGGATGATGTCGGCGGCCTGCGCCTGCGAGATCCCGGCCAGCGCGGTCAGTACTGCCGCGGCGAGCGCGGTCCTGATCGACTTAGTCATGGTTGGCCTCCTCGCTCGGAGCGGTCTGCCCATCGGTTTCGAGGATCCGCACCTTGCCGTTCCCGTCGACACGCGCATGCAGGTAGTTGTGCAGGTCATCCGGTACGGAGGCGCCGCCATCGCCCGCGAGGGTAGCCGGCGCCGACTTTGCCGCGATGCCCTTGGAGGCCTGTTGCGCCTGGTATTCGCGGGCCATGGCTTCGGCCGCGGCCTTCTTCTGCAGCACGTTCATCGGCTTGCCGGCGTGCGCATTGCCTGCCGCGAGCGCGGCCATGGCGATTCCGGCTGCCACCAGGCAACCGTGCTTGATCGTTCCTGACATCGTCTTGATCCCCTTGCTGCGGCGGCCGATCCGCCCGGCGTTGCCGGCTACGGTGCCACTGGCGTGCCGCCGCGGCCGCCAGTCCGCGTTGTATACCGTGATCAGCCGCCCGCAACAACTGCCGGGTCGTTCACACCAGCCCACCCCCCAAGCCCAGCCGCCAGGTGGCGACCAGGATCACCAGGGCATTGAGGACGAGGCCCGCCTTCGCCCGTCCATTCCTGCGGCTGCGGGTGAACACCAGCCCGATGGCGGCGATGATGGCGCCGATCGCCGCGAACGGGATCAGCAGCCAGTTGGTGATGTCCACCAACGGGATCAGCGCCAGCACCATCCAGCACAGCGCCACGATGCCCCACAGGATGCTGACCACGCCCATCGCCCCGCCTCCAAGACCCGGTCCGGCATGGACCGTCAACGGTTCAAGCATGCACCCCGTCGATCTCCACGGCGAGTTCGGCGCGGCATACCTGCCCGTGCAGGACGAGCCGTGGCACCCCGGGCAGGCGCGCGTCAAGCAATGCATCGACCAGGCCGAGGTCGGCGGCGTCGCGCACGTAGACCTTCAGCCGCGTGTCCGCGCCCGGGTGCAAGGGCAGGCCCGGGCGCAGCACGCGCGCGGTGGCGATGAGGCTGTCGAGATTGGCCAGCACCTCGTCGAGTTGCGCCTCCAGTGAGTCGCCATGCCGCGAGGCGTGCCCGACCACCGCCGCCGTCCCCGACAACAGCAGAGGCATCGCTTCCGATGCCGGCAGGAGCGCCCGCGCGAAGCCGGGGGCCTGCGGGCCGTACTGGCGCGGATAGCGCCAGGCCTGCACCTGGCGGGGATTTTCGAGCGGGTGGCCGGGACGGTTCGCGGCCAGCCAGTACAGCAGGAAGCGGCCGGTCCGCCGCGGGAATCCGATCGCGGTCGCCGCCGGCAACTCACCGGGCGCCAGTTCGCGCGCGATGCCGCGGGCGCGGCCTACGCAGAAACGCCGGTAGCGCTCCTCGTCGCCGTCGCCCTCGGTGATCGCGTCCAGGTAGTTCCAGATCCGCAGTGGATGGGGATGCCGGCCGTCGGCGAGCCAGTCCCGCAGGCGGGCATAGGCCGCGGCCGCGGCGACCTCGGCATCGCCGTCGTCCGCCACCGACAATGCGCCGAACTGCAGGCCGCCCCCTTCGCTCCAGGCGATGCCGTCGGCATTGCCGTGCCGGACCTCGCCGTGCACCCGCCAGCTTTCGAATGGCGCCGCCCCGTGCGCCGGCAGGGTCACCCGCAAGTAGCGGGGGTCGGCGTGCGCCGGCGGGGCATCGTCGCCGAAGCCGAACACCGCCAGCAGCCCGGGATCGGCCAACAGTGTGTCGAGCGGCGCATCCCGATACTCGACGCGCAGGGTTTCGGCGGGGGCGGTGGCGGCGAGCGGATGCATGGGGCCGCGGATGATAGCGCGCGGGCCGATCCGGCTTGGTCAGCGCAGCACGCCAGCGGGCCCGGGGGCGGTTGCGCCGGCGTCCGGGTCGTCGATCACCGGAGGGTGGGCGCGGACCTGCCTGCGAATGCTCGCCAATCCCCCCCTCTGCACGCACCGGGCGACGATGTGCGAGGTGATCCGCCACAGGTCGCGGAGCGGCCGGAAATGGCTGGCGCGGAACTGTGGCGCGCCGTGCACGTCGTTGTAGCGGGCGGCGATCGGCACCGAAACGCAACGCGTCCCCAGGACCTGGGCCGCCGACATCAGCACCTGCGCCTCGAACACGAAGTGTTCGCCGGGGATGCCAGCGCAGGCGAGGCGGCAGACGTCGGCAGGGTACAGGCGCTGCCCGCTCTGGCTGTCGGCGACCTGGTAGCCGGTGCCCCAGGCGATGCCCCAGTCGCCGAAGGCGTTGGCCAGGCGGCGATGCAAGGGCTGGCGATCGCGGTTGCGCAGGCGCGCACCGATCACGATCCAGCCGGGGTAGCGGTTGGCCGTGGCCAAGAGCCTCGGGATGTCGGTGGCGGCATGCTGGCCGTCGCCGTCCATGGTGAGGACCGCAGCGTGGCCGCGGCGCAGGGCTTCGGCGAAGCCGTCGCGCAGGCCGGCGCCCTTGCCGAGGCGACGGGGGTGGCGGAGGACCACGATCGGCAGGTCCATGACGGCTTCCACGGTGCCGTCGCCGGAGCCGTCGTCGACCAGGATCACGTTCGGGCAATGCCGGAGCACGCCCTGCACCACGTCGCGGATGCGCAGCGCCTCGTTCAATGCAGGGATGACCACCGCGATCCGGTCCGGGGTCAACAGGGGCATGGCGGGGGACATGCGCGAAAGTATGGCAGCGCCGTGCCGACGCCAGCCGCCGGACGGGACCATCGGCAGGGGCCATGGTTCAGCCTGCGCGCTACGATCCGCGGATTGCCCGGACGGGGCGAGGCGACGAATGGGGATGCGATGGCCAGGATCGGGACCACGGGATGGCTGCTGGGGGCGCTGCTGATGGGCGGGATGGCCGAGGGCCAGGCGGGTACGCCGGCGACGGTGACGGCGGCCGACTACGAGCGGGCGGCGCGGATGTTGGGCGATCGCACGGCGCCGCTGGTGGATGGTGCGGTCTCCGGCGTTGCCTGGCTGGACGACGGCAGCGCGGTGTACGCACAGGCCGAGGGCGGCAAGACCACGTGGCGCCGGCTCGATCCGGCGACCGGTAACAGCGTCGCGGCCTTCGACGCCAAGGCGCTGGCGGAGGCGATCAACCAGGCGGCCGATGGCAAGGGCCGGCCGGTGCAGCCGGACCGCCTGCCGGTCGCCGGCATCCGCCTGCAGGACGGCGCCCTGCGCGTCGCCACCCGCAGCGGCGCGGCCTTCCGCTGCGATGCCACGACCTGCACCGCGATCGCCAAGCCCAAGACCGGTGACGAACCGGGTGCGGCATCGCCCGACCATGCGCGCGAAGCCTTCATCCGCGACTGGAACCTGTGGGTACGCGACCTTGCCACCGGCAAGGAAACCCAGCTGACCACCGACGGCCAGCCCGACTACGGCTACGCCACCGACAACGCCGGCTGGAAGCACACCGACGAGGCGGTGGTCGCGTGGTCGCCGGATGGCCGCAAGATCGCGACCTTCCGCCAGGACCAGCGCAAGACCAGCACCATGACCCTGGTCGCGACCAACGTGGGCGCGCCCAAGGTCGAGCAGTGGAAGTATCCGTTCGTCGGCGACCAGGACATCACCCTGATCGAGCGCGTGGTCATCGACCTGACGGGCGCGGCGCCGAAGCTGGTGCGCCTGCAGATGCCGCCGGACCAGCACCGCTCCACCTGCAGCGACGACCTGGTCTGCAGCAAGGGCTGGGAAGACGTGCAGTGGGCCAAGGACGGCAAGACCCTGGCCTTCGTCAGCACCGACCGCGGCCACAAGTCGGCGACCTTGCGGGTGGCCGATGCCGCCACCGGCGCGGTCCGCGATGTCTACGTCGAGACCGTGAAGACCCAGTACCAGAGCGCGCCGGCCCTGGATTCGGTGAACTGGCGCTACCTGCCGGAGAGCAACGAGTTCCTGTGGTTCAGCCAGAAGTCCGACTGGGGCCACCTGTACCTGCACGACCTCGCCACCGGCAAGGAAAAGCGGCAGGTCACGCGCGGCGACTGGAACGTGGCCGACGTCGTCCATGTCGACCCGGCCTCGCGCACGCTGTGGTTCAAGGGCGTGGGCCGCGAGCCCGGCCGCGATCCGTATTTCGTCCACTTCTACAAGGTCGGCCTCGACGGTGGCGACGTCCGGCTGCTGACGCCCGAGGACGCCAACCACGCGATCACCGCATCCGACGACGGCAAGCACTTCGTCGACGTGCATTCGACCATCGACACCGCGCCGGTGGCGGTGCTGCGCGACGCCGACGGCAAGCTGGTCAAGGAGATCGCGCGCGCCGACCTCGCGCGCCTGAAGGCCGCGGGCTGGGTCGCGCCGCAGTCGTTCACGGTGAAGGCGCGCGACGGCAAGACCGACCTCTACGGCCAGCTGTTCAAGCCGTCGAACTTCGACCCGGCGAAGAAGTACCCGATCGTCACCTACATCTACCCGGGTCCGCAGGTGGGCTCGGTGCGCTCGCGCAGCTTCCTGCCCGCGCACGGCGACCACCAGGCGCTGGCCGAGCTGGGCTTCATCGTCATCGCCGTCGACGGCATGGGCACGCCGATGCGCAGCAAGTCGTTCCAGGACGCCTGGTACGGCGACATGGCCGACAACACCCTGCCCGACCAGGTGGCGGCGCTGAAGCAGCTGGCGGCGAAGTACCCGTGGATCGATGCGACCCGCGCCGGCATGTGGGGGCATTCGGGCGGCGGCAACGCCACCGCGTCGGCGATGTTCCGCTACCCGGACGTGTACAAGGTCGGCATCGCCGAATCCGGCAACCACGACAACCTCACCTACGAGGACGACTGGGCCGAGCGCTACCACGGCCTGTTCGAGAAGAACGCCGACGGCAGCAGCAACTACACCGGCCAGGACAATGCCTCGCAGGCGAAGAACCTGAAGGGCAAGCTGTTCCTGCTGCACGGGATGATGGACGACAACGTGCCGCCGCAGTCCACCCTGCAGGTGGTCGACGCGCTGATGAAGGCGAACAAGGACTTCGACCTGCTGCTGCTGCCGCACGCGCGCCACGGCTTCGGCGCGGACAGCTACTACGTCATGCGCCGGCGCTGGGACTATTTCGTGCAGCACCTGCTCGGCGTGGCGCCGCCGAAGGAGTTCGCGCTCAAGCCGGCGATGTAGCCCTTGTCCCCTCCCCTTGCGAAGCAGGGGGAGGTTGGGAGGGGGTTGTCCTTTCGCTGCGCGAATGCGGGACGGCCTCGCCGCCTCCAATTGCACGGTCGCGCGCTTGGCACTGCCACCTCGGCCGGCTACCCTGCGCGGGATTTTCCGCCCGAGCCGCCCATGTCCGACGATTCGCACCGCCTCAACCCGCTGCCCGCGTTGATCTTCTCCTCGCGCTGGCTGCAGCTGCCGCTGTACCTGGGCTTGATCGTGGCGCAGGGCGTGTACGTGTTCCTGTTCCTGAAGGAACTGTCGCACCTAGTGATGGACGCCACCACGCTCAGCGAGCAGCAGATCATGCTGCTGGTGCTGGGCCTGATCGACGTGGTGATGATCAGCAACCTGCTGATGATGGTGATCGTGGGCGGCTACGAGACCTTCGTCTCGCGCATGCGCCTGGAGCGCCACCCCGACCAGCCGGAGTGGCTGAGCCACGTCAACGCCAGCGTGCTCAAGGTGAAGCTGGCGATGGCGATCATCGGCATCTCCTCGATCCACCTGCTGAAGACCTTCATCGAGGCCGGCACCCTCGACGGGATGCCGCTGTGCGGCACCCCGGCGGCCCTCGCCGCCGCGCGGGATGCGCTCGCGGCCGGCTACGCCGGGCTGACCTGCAACAAGGTCACCGCCGCTGGCGTGATGTGGCAGACCATCATCCACACCATCTTCATCCTGTCCGCGTTGGGCATCGCCTGGACCGACAAGGTGATGTCGGGCACGCCGGGCAAGCGCGCCGCGCACTAAGCGGAAAGGCGGCGATGCGGCACCGCGCCGGTAGAATGGCGGCATGGATGTCTCCCACCTCCTCGATGGGCTGAACCCGGCCCAGCGCGAGGCCGTGTCCGCCGCGCCGGGCCACTATCTCGTGCTCGCCGGCGCCGGTTCCGGCAAGACCCGCGTGCTCACCCATCGCATCGCCTGGCTGCACGAGGTGTTCGGCGTGCCGCTGCACGGCATCCTCGCGGTGACCTTCACCAACAAGGCGGCCGGCGAGATGCGCGCGCGCATCGGCGCGCAGCTGGGCGGCGAGCCGCGCGGCATGTGGGTCGGCACCTTCCACGGCATCGCCCATCGCCTGCTGCGCCTGCACTGGCAGGAGGCCAAGCTGCCGGAAGGCTTCCAGGTGCTCGACAGCGACGACCAGCAGCGCCTGGTCAAGCGCGTGGCGCAGGCGCTGGAGATCGACGACGGCCGCTTCCCGCCGCGGCAGATCGCCTGGTGGATCAACGCGCAGAAGGACGAGGGCCGCCGCCCGCAGCACATCCAGCCGGCCGCCAACGACGAGTGGGGCGACGTCATGCTGCGGGTGTACGCGGAGTACCAGGCGCGCTGCGAACGCGCCGGCCTGGTCGACTTCGCCGAGCTGCTGCTGCGCGCGCACGAACTGCTGCGCGACAACCCGGCGCTGCTGGCGCATTACCGCCATCGCTTCGGCCAGTTGCTGGTCGACGAGTTCCAGGACACCAACGCGATCCAGTACGGCTTCGTGCGCCTGCTGGCCGGCGAGACTGGGCAGGTCTTCGTGGTCGGCGACGACGACCAGGCGATCTACGGCTGGCGCGGCGCCAAGGTCGAGAACGTGCAGCGCTTCCTGCGCGACTTCCCGGGCGCGGCGACCCTGAAGCTGGAGCAGAACTACCGCTCCAGCGCCAACATCCTCAATGCCGCCAACGCGGTGATCGCCCACAACGACGAGCGCCTCGGCAAGCGCCTGTGGACCGAGGCCGGCGAGGGCGAGCCGATCGACGTGTTCGCCGCCTACAACGAGATCGACGAGGCCGCCTACGTCGTCGACCGCATCGCGCAGTGGGTGCGCGACGGCGGCAGCCACGGCGATGCCGCGATCCTGTACCGCAGCAACGCGCAATCGCGCGCGTTCGAAGAGGAACTGCTGAAGCGGCAGATCCCGTACCGCGTGTACGGCGGCATGCGCTTCTTCGAGCGCGCCGAGGTCAAGGACGCGCTGGCCTACCTGCGGCTGGTCGCCAACCGCCACGACGATGCCGCGTTCGAGCGCGCGGTCAACACGCCGCCGCGCGGGATCGGCGATCGCACCCTCGACGAGGTGCGCCGGCTGGCGCGCGAGCAACGCCTGTCGCTGTGGCAGGCGGCCTCGCGGATCGCGTCCGGCGATGGCCTCGCCGCGCGTGCGCGCAACGCGCTGGCCGGATTCGGGAAGCTGCTCAACGACGTCGCCGCCGAAACCGAGGCGATGCCGCTGCCGGAGAAGCTCGACCACGTGCTGGCGCGCTCCGGCCTGCGCGCGCACTACGAGAACGAATCGCGCGGGCAACTCGATTCGCGCACCGACAACCTCGACGAGCTGGTGTCGGTGGCGTCGCGCTTCGTGCGCGGCGACGACGAGGACGCCGCGGCGATGCCGGAGCTGGTCGCCTTCCTCAGCTATGCCGCGCTGGAGGCCGGCGAGGGCCAGACCCAGGCCGGCGAGGACGGCGTGCAGCTGATGACCCTGCACAGCGCCAAGGGCCTGGAATTCCCGCTGGTGTGCCTGGTGGGCCTGGAGGAAGGCCTGTTCCCGAACATGCGCTCGGCCGAGGAGCCGGGACGCATGGCCGAGGAACGCCGGCTGGCCTACGTCGGCATCACCCGCGCGCGCCAGCAGCTGCTGTTGAGCCACGCCGAATCCCGGCGCATCCACGGCAGCGACATGTACGGGATCCCGTCGCGCTTCCTGCGCGAGATCCCGAAGCCGCTGCTGCGCGAGATCCGCGCCAAGCCCAGGCAGCCGGCCTTCGTGCCGCGCGCCGGCCGCTTCCCGCCGCGCGACCGCGGGCATGCGCCGCTCGAGGTGCCGGCGATCGCGCTGGGTGCGCACGTCCGCCATCCGAGTTTCGGCACCGGCTTCGTCACCGACGTCGAAGGCAACGGCGCGCATGCGCGGGTGCAGGTGAACTTCGACGAGGCCGGCAGCAAGTGGCTGGTGCTGGCGTACGCCAACCTGGTGCCGGCCTGAGGCGCATCCACCGGCCCGCCGCGGGCCGGGTGTAACCGATCGGCATCCTCCGACGAATCCTCCTGTGCAGCCCGACTGGCGGCTGTCCACCACAGGAGAACGACGATGTCCGATCTGCGTACCCCCGCCCTGACCGCCGCCGCGCTCGCGGCCGTGCTCGGTTCCGCCCTGCTGGCGCCCGCCGCGCAGGCCGGCGACAAGCCGATGGCGAAGG
>JAFLEC010000068.1 GCA_017302095.1 Lysobacterales bacterium
CGTGCGCGCAGGCCGCGAGCAGGCAGGCGGCGAGCGCGGGCGCAAGGGCGATGGCGTGGTGGCGCATGGCGGCATCCGGCGGGGCGGGAAGGGTGGAGTGTGCACCCATCCTGCAAGGACGTGGGCGCGTCAGGTCGGCATGCCGGATGGTCATGAGCACGGGGCGTGCGGCGCTCGCTGCGCCCGGTAAGGTGAAGTCCCCACGTCAACGCGGTGCATCGCTGCCATGAGCCAGCCAGCGTCCTCCTGGAAACCCGAGACCATCGCCGTCCACGGCGGTTACAGCCCCGATCCGACCACCCGCGCGGTGGCGGTGCCGATCTACCAGACCGTGGCCTACGCCTTCGACAGCGCACAGCACGCGGCCGACCTGTTCGACCTCAAGGTGCCGGGCAACATCTACACCCGGATCATGAACCCGACCACCGACGTGCTGGAGCAGCGGGTGGCGGCGCTGGAAGGCGGCATCGCCGCGCTGGCGCTGGCCTCGGGGCAGGCCGCGATCACCTACGCGATCCAGACCATCGCCGAAGCCGGCGACAACATCGTGTCCTCCAGCGCGCTGTACGGCGGCACCTACAACCTGTTCGCGCACACCTTGCCGCAGTTCGGCATCGAGACCCGCTTCGCCGATTACCGCGACCCGCAGGCCTTCGCCGGGCTGATCGACGCGCGCACCAAGGCGGTATTCGTCGAATCGGTCGGCAACCCGCTGGGCAACGTCACCGACATCGAGGCGCTGGCCGCGGTCGCGCACGCGCACGGGGTCCCGCTGATCGTCGACAACACCGTGCCCTCGCCCTACCTGCTGCGCCCGTTCGACTTCGGCGCGGACATCGTGGTGCATTCGCTGACCAAGTACCTGGGCGGGCATGGCAACAGCATCGGCGGTGCGATCGTGGACAGCGGCCGCTTCCCCTGGGCCGACCATCCGGACCGTTTCCCGCGGCTCAACACGCCGGACGTGAGCTACCACGGCGTGGTCTACACCGAGGCGCTCGGCCCGGCGGCCTACATCGGTCGCGCGCGGGTGGTGCCGCTGCGCAACACCGGTGCGGCGCTGTCGCCGTTCAACGCCTTCCTGATCCTGCAGGGGATCGAAACCCTCGCCCTGCGGATGGACCGGATCAACCAGAACGCGCTGGCGGTGGCGACCTACCTGCAGGGCCATCCGAAGGTGGCGTGGGTGAACTACGCCGGGCTGCCCGGCCACCCGGAGCATGCGCTGGCGCGGAAGTACCTGCCCAAGGGCGCCTCCGGCCTGCTGACCTTCGGCCTGCCCGGCGGCCGCGAGGCCGGGGCGCGCTTCCTCGATGCGCTGCGCCTGTTCACCCGCCTGGTCAACATCGGCGACGCGAAGTCGCTGGCGACCCACCCGGCCTCGACCACGCACCGGCAGCTGTCGCCGGAGGAGCTGGCGCTGGCCGGCGTCGGCCTGGACACCGTGCGCCTGTGCGTCGGCATCGAGCACATCGACGACCTGCTGGCCGACCTCGAGGCCGCGCTCGCCGCGGCCTGAGCCGGCGGCTTTCAGCCGACGGGTTGGGGATCGGGCACGCGCGCCGGGCGGTAGGGCGGGGTGGCCATCACCATGTCCGCCAGCGAATAGGCCAGCTCGCGCTCTGCCAGCACCGCAGCGTCGGCGCCATGCGCCAGCAGGTGCTTGACCTCGGCCTCGCTGTGGGCGCGCGCGAGCACGCTGATCTCCGGGTTGATCGCCTTCAGGCGGGCGATGATCTCGCCGGCCTCCAGCGCCTGCGGGATGGCCAGGATCGCCAGCGCCGCGGTGTCCGGCCGCGCGGCCTTGAGGATGGGGTCGGAGGCCGCGTTGCCGCGCACCGTGACCAGGCCCTGCCGGCGCGCGGCCTCGACCCGGTCGTTGTCGGCTTCGACCAGCACCAGCGGCACCCCGCGCTCCTGCAGCAGGCGTGACAGCTCCCTGCCGACGCGGCCGTGGCCAACCACGATCGCGTGCCCGCCGATGTCCTCTGGCACTTCGGAATGCGCGGCGCGCACCTGGGTGGTGGCCGCGCCCGGCTGCTGCCGCTTGACCCACCCGTCCAGCCAGGCGAACAGCAGCGGGTTGGCGATGATCGACAGCAGGGCGCCGGCCAGGACCAGGTCGTGCGCTTCCTGCGGCAGGCTCTTCTGCGACAGGCCCAGCCCGGCGAGGATGAACGAGAACTCGCCGATCTGCGACAGGCTGGCGGCGATGGTCAGCGCGGTCAGCATCGGCAGCTTGAACAGCTTGACCACGGTGAAGCCGATCACCGCGTTGCCCACTACGATGATCGCGACCGTGGCCAGCACCAGCAGCGGATGTTCGATGAGGATGCCGGGATCGAACAGCATCCCGACGGAGACGAAGAACAGCACCGCGAAGGCGTCGCGCATCGGCAGCGAGTCCGCCGCGGCCTTGTGGCTGAGCTCGGATTCGTTGAGCAGCATGCCGGCGAAGAACGCGCCCAGCGCGAAGCTCACGTCGAACAGGGTGGCCGCGCCGAAGGCGACGCCCAGCGCGATCGCCAGCACCGCGAGGGTGAACAGTTCGCGCGAGCCGATCCCGGCCACGTGTTCCAGGAGCCGCGGGATGACCCGGCGCCCGACCACCAGCATGAAGGCGACGAACGCGGCGACCTTCACCAGCGTCCACGCCAGCGCGCCGATGACGCCGCCGGCCCCAACCTTTTCGCCGCTGCCCAGCGCCCCGGCCAGTGCCGGCAGCAGCACCAGCGCCAGCACCATCGCCAGGTCCTCGACCACCAGCCAGCCGATCGCGATGCGCCCGCGCCGGGTGTCCAGCAGGCGGCGCTCCTCCAGCGCGCGCATCACCACCACGGTGCTGGCCACCGACAGCGCCAGCCCGAAGATCACCGCGCCCATCATCGGCCAGGCCTGCCACAGCCCGAACGTCGCGCCGATCGTGGTCACGAACGCGATCTGCACCAGCGCGCCCGGCACCGCCACGTTCTTGACCTCGAGCAGGTCGCGCAGCGAGAAGTGCAGGCCGACGCCGAACATCAGCAGGATCACGCCGACTTCGGCCAGCTGCGGGGCCAGGGTCTGGTCGGCGACGAAGCCGGGGGTGAACGGGCCGACGATCACGCCGGCCAGCAGGTAGCCCACCAGCGGCGACATCCGCAGGCGCTGGGCCAGCATGCCCAGGGCGAAGGCCATCACGAAGCCCACGCACAGCAGGGCGATCAGCGAGGTGTGGTGCGGCATGCGCCTCCCGGCGGTGGGTCCGGCCCCATCTTCGCATCCCCGGGCCCGGCTGCCTGAGCCGCGGTTCAGCTTGCCCGCCCGCTTACACTATCCGGATGATTTCCTTCCGCAACTTCGCCCTGCGCCGGGGCGAGCGCCTGCTGCTGTCCGACGTCGACCTGGCCCTGCACGCCGGCTACCGCGTGGGCGTGGTCGGCCGCAACGGCGCCGGCAAATCCTCGTTGTTCGCGGCCCTGATGGGCGAGGTCGAGCCCGACCGCGGCGACATCGACCTGCCGGGCAAGGCGCGCATCGCCAGCGTGTCGCAGGAGACCCCGCACCTGCCGGACCCGGCGATCGACTTCGTGCTGTCCGGCGATGCCGCGGTGCATGCCGCGATCCAGGCCGAGGCCAACGCCTTCGCCGCCGAGGACTGGGAAGCCGTGGCCGAGGCCCACCAGCGGCTGGAGGAAGTGAACGGCTACGACGGCACCGCCCGCGCCGGCCGCCTGCTGCATGGACTGGGCTTCCCCGCCGAGACCCATGAAAAGCCGGTCGCGGATTTTTCCGGCGGCTGGCGGGTGCGCCTGAACGTGGCGCGCGCGCTGATGACGCCGAGCGACTTGCTGCTGCTCGACGAACCCACCAACCACCTCGACCTCGACGCCGTGGTCTGGCTGGAGGAATGGCTGAAGCGCTACGACGGCACGTTGCTGGTGATCTCGCACGACCGCGAGTTCCTCGACAACGTCACCACCCACATCCTGCACCTGCACGACGGCAAGGCGAAGCTGTACGCCGGCAACTACACCGCGTTCGAGCGCCAGCGCGCCGAGCACCTGCGCCAGCAGCAGATCGCGTTCGAGAAGGAACAGGCCGAGCGCGCCCACCTGCAGAGCTTCATCGACCGTTTCAAGGCCAAGGCCAGCAAGGCCCGGCAGGCGCAGTCGCGGATGAAGCGGCTGGAGAAGCTGGCCGGCACCGAGGCGGTGCGGGTGGAGCGCGGGGTCAGCATCCAGCTGCCCGCGCCGCTGCGACTGCCGAATTCGCTGCTGTCGCTGCGCGATGCCGACTGCGGCTACGGCCCGGGCGCCACGATCCTGCGCAACGTCGGCTTCGGGCTGGAGGCAGGCGACCGCATCGGCCTGCTCGGCGTCAACGGCGCCGGCAAGTCGACCCTGGTCAAGACCCTGGTCGGTGAGCTGCCGCCGCTGTCGGGCGAGCGCATGGCGCACCCCGACCTGCGGATCGGCTACTTCGCCCAGCACACGGTGGAGTCGCTGGTGGCCGGCACCTCGCCGATCGACCATCTCAAGGAACTCGCGCCGAACACGGCGACGCAGGAGTTCCGCAACTTCCTCGGCGGCTGGCAATTCCCCGGCGACCGTGCGTTCGAGGTGATCGACAACTTCTCCGGCGGCGAAAAGGCGCGCCTGGCGCTGGCCCTGCTGGCGTGGAACAAGCCCAACCTGCTGCTGCTGGACGAACCCACCAACCATCTCGACCTGGAGATGCGCGAGGCGCTCGCCGAGGCGCTATCGGACTTCGATGGCGCGATCGTGATGGTCAGCCACGACCGCCACCTGATCGGCCTGGTCAGCGACCAGTACTGGCGCGTCCACGACGGCATCGTCGAGCCGTTCGACGGCGACCTCGACGACTACGCGGCGTGGCTGCGTTCGCGTCCCGGCAGCGACAACCCGGACAAGTCGTCCAAGAGCGGGCCGGTGCCGAAGGCGGCGCCGGTCGTCGCGGCGCCACCGCCGCCTGCCGCGCCCAAGGCCAAGCCCAATCCGCACAAGCTGCAGAAGGCCGAGGAACGGGTCGCGCGGCTGGAAGGCAAGCTGGCCGAATGCGACGGCCTGCTGGCTGATCCCGCGGTCTATGCCGATGCCGGCAAGGTCGCCGACCTGGGCCGCACCCAGCTGCAGCTGCGCACCGAACTGGAACAGGCCGAAGCCGAGTTGCTGGCGCTGTACGACGGCGCCTGATTCCCCTGGTCAGGCGCGGCGCAGGCGCGCCCCGGCGTAGGCGCGCAGCAGCCAGGCGGTCGCCAGGAACACCGCGCACAGGCCCGCCATGTTCGCGAGGACGCGCGGCAGGCCCAGCGCGGGGACGTCGATGAAGGGGTAGGGATAGAACCCGGTCAGGGCGCCGCGCGCGAGCGCGTAGGCGGCATAGCCCAACGGCCAGGCCAGCCAACGCAATGGCGCCCGTGGCGCGATGCCTGCGCGTGGCGGAAACGCCAGCCACCAGGCCAGGGCTGCGGCCGGCACCGCGTAATGCAGCAGCACGTCCGCCAGCCACTGCGCACCCTGCGGGTTCCACACGTGGCGCAGCAACAGGTGGTAGCCGATCCCGACCAGCACGATCGCGGTCACCGCCGCGCCGCGCCAGTGCAGGTCGCGCCCGCCGTCCGCGGCCAATGCGCCGCGCAGCGCCATCCACGCCACCAGCGCATTGGTGAGGACGGTGAAGTAACCGACGAACTGCCACGCACCATGCAGCGCGCCTTGCCCACTCTCGATGCCGAGCCGGATCGAGAGCGCCAGCTGCAATAACAGCGTGGCGATGGCCAGCATCGCCAGGAGTGCCGCGTAGCTGCGGGCGGTGGGCATCGGTCAGTCCTTCAGGAAGTACTCGACCGTCGTCACCACGCGCACGTTCTTGATGAAGGGGCTGGTCTGGTCGCGATCCTCGATGCTGATGGTGCCCTGGTTCGCGGTGCGGATGCCCGCCACCACCGAGCCCGAGTCCTTGGCGAACTGTTCCGCGGCCTTGCGGGCATTGGCGGTGGCCTCGGCGATCAGCCCCGGCTTGATCGACTGCAGCGCCTTGAAGTCGTATTGCGGATCGCTGCCTTCGGTGATCAGCACGCCGGCGTTGAGCAGTTCGCCGCTGCGCGAGATGACCGGAAGCAGCTGCTTCACCTTCTCGGTGCGCAGGGTGACGCTGGCGGTGGCGCGGTAGCGTTCCGGCGGGCGGTTGTCGCCATAGCTGTAGGCCCAGCGGTCTTCGACGCGGGTCGGCGAGACGGTGATTTCGGTGGGCTGGAACCCGGCCTTGCCGAGGAAGTCGCGCACGGTGCCGGCGTTGCCGGTGATGGCGGCCTGTACCCCGGTGAGGTCGTTGCCGTTGACGGTGAAGGTGATCGGCCAGACCGCGAGGTCGGCATCGACCAGCTTGTCGGCCGAGCCCTTGACCGTGACATAGCGATCGGCGGTGCGCAGGTGGGCCATGCCTTGCGCGGCGAACCAGCCGGCCCCGGCCAGGCCAAGGGAGATGAGGGCGGCGGCGAGGAGATTGCGGGGCTGCATGCGGGGCTCCGGCGGGACGTGGGTCGTGGAGGGAAGCACGGCGATCCCTTGAAACGCCGGCCACAGGCCGCACTATGCCAGCCTCGATGCATGCCTGACGTGGATACCGCCCGATGCCGATCTATGCCTTCGCCTGCGATGCCTGCGGGCACCGCTTCGACCGCCTGCAGAAGCTGTCGGATCCCGATCCGGAGCGCTGCCCGGCCTGCGATGCCGCCGGCGCGGTGCGTCGCCAGTTGACCGCGCCGCAGTTCCGGCTGGCGGGTGGCGGCTGGTACGAGACCGACTTCAAGAAGGACGGCGACAGGAAGCGCAACCTGGCCGGGGAGGGCGGTGCGGCGGACAAGCCGGCGGCCGAGTCCAAGCCCGAGGCAAAGTCGGAAGCGAAACCGGCGAAGCCGGCGACACCGGCCGGGGGCGGCGCCCCGGCCGGCTGAGCGGGCTTAGCGGACCCCGAAACGGGCCCGGCAGCCCTTGTCGACCCACAGGCCGGTGCGCTGGCTGTAGCCCCAGGAGTAGCCCTCGCGGCAACTGTCGTTGGAGAGCTGCGAGACCAGGCGTGGATAGCCGCGGCGCGCGTCCCATGCGCAGGTGGTGTAGCGGTTGCTGACGCTGGAGCAGGTCACCGAATAGTCGCTGCCGCCGTTGCCGCCCCACTGCCCGGTGCGGACCTGGAACACGCCACGGCAGCCACGGTCGACCCAAAGCTGGCCGTTGCGCACGCCGAAGCTGACGTTTTCGGTGCAGCGGGTGTCTGAGAGCTGGCGCACCAGGGTGGCGCGGCCGCTGATGTTGCTGCCGCAGGTGCGGTAGCGATCATCGCGGCTTTCGCATTGCAGGGTCGTGGTGTTGCCGCCGCCCATGTGGGCCGGCCCGAACTCGGCGCGACAGCCATTGGTCACGGTGACGCGGCCATTGGCATCGAACCAGGTGCGACCCTCGGTGCAGCTGGTGTTGGACAGCTGCCGCAGCACGCGGGACTGCCCGTTCCAGGGCGTGCTGCACGAGCGCGAGCGGCCGTCGGTGCTTTCGCAGCGGATCGACTGGCCGCCGGGACCCGGGCCCGGACCCGGCGGCGGACGCCAGCCGCCGCCGGTATTGCCCAGCGATTTGGCGATGTCGGCCTTGACCTTGCTGAAGGTCCACCGCGAGAGCCGGACCTGGTCGAGGTAGAAGCGCAACTGGTCGTTGGGGATTTGCCGCCCGTTGGACTGCTCGCGGTACTCCTGCGAGATCACCCGGGTCTGGTCCGAGGTGCTGAGGGTCCACAGGTCTTCCGGCGCGTAGGCGCGCTGGGACTGGGCTTGTGCGGGGGCGGGCAGGGCGGACAGGCCGGCAACGAGGCCGACGGACAGCAGGGACGCAAGCAACAGGCGAGGCGGTGTCAGGCTGGACATGGCGGATCCCCGAATCTGGTGGCGGTGGAGGTCGCCGGGGCGCCGGGCCCCGGTGCATGGGCACAGTAGCGCTTCCGCCCGTTAAAATGGCGTTTCAGGCCGCCCGTTTCCCCAAGGCGGCCGATTTCCTGGAGTGTCCATGCGTACCCATTTCTGTGGCCTGGTCGACGAGGCGTTGATCGGCCAGACCGTGACCCTGTGCGGTTGGGCGGACGTCGCCCGCAACATGGGCCAAATCGTCTTCATCGACCTGCGCGACCACGAAGGCATCGTGCAGGTGGTCGCCGAGCCGTCCGATGCCACGGGCAACGCCGCGGTGCTCGAGGCCGCCGGCAAGGTGGGCTACGAGGATTGCCTGCGCATCACTGGCACCGTCCGCAAGCGCCAGTCCGTGAACGACAGGATCCGGACCGGCCAGGTGGAAGTGGTGGCCGAGGCGATCGAGCTGCTGAACAAGGCCGAGCCGCTGCCGTTCCACCACCATGAGAACCCGGGCGAGGACATCCGCCTGAAGTACCGCTACCTCGACCTGCGCAGCCCGGACATGCAGCGCAAGATGCGCACGCGGACGAAGCTGGTCTCGGCGCTGCGCCACTGGCTGGACGCACGCGGCTTCCAGGACATCGAGACCCCGATCCTGACCAAGGCCACGCCGGAGGGCGCGCGCGACTTCCTGGTGCCGGCGCGCATGCATCCCGGCGAGTTCTACGCGCTGCCGCAGAGCCCGCAGCTGTTCAAGCAGATCCTGATGATGGCCGGCTTCGACCGCTACTACCAGGTCGCGCGCTGCTTCCGCGACGAGGCCCTGCGCGCCGACCGCCAGCTGGAGTTCACCCAGCTCGACATGGAGTTCGCATGGGTGTCCGAGCGCGACGTGCAGGACACCGTGGAGGCGATGGTCCGCGATGTGTTCCGCGAGGTCGCCGGGGTCGAGCTGGCCGCCGAGTTCCCGCGCATGACCTATGCCGAGGCGATGCGTCGCTATGGCTCCGACAAACCGGACCTGCGCATCGCGCTGGAGCTGGTGGACGTGGCCGAACGGGTGAAGGACTGCGAATTCGCGGTGTTCTCCGGCGCCGCCAACGACCCCGACGGCCGCGTCGCCGCGCTGCGCATCCCCGGCGGGGCGGCGCTGTCGCGCAAGCAGATCGACGAGTACGCCGCGCATGCCGCCAAGTTCGGGGCCAAGGGCCTAGCCTACGCCAAGATCGACGAGGCCGGCGCGGTCAATTCGCCGGTCGCCAAGTTCTTCGCCGAGGGCAAGTTCGAGGCGCTGCTGGCGCACGTCGGCGCCGGCAACGGCGACCTCGTGTTCTTCGGGGCCGGCGCCTACGGCAAGGTCAGCGACTTCATGGGCGCAGTGCGGCTGAAGGCCGGCAAGGATTTTGGCCCGGTCGCCGAGGGCTGGGCGCCGTTGTGGGTCACCGATTTCCCGATGTTCGAGTGGGACGCCGAGGAGCAGCGCTACGTGGCGCTGCACCATCCCTTCACCGCGCCGGCGGTGGACTCGATCGAGGACCTGCGCGTGAACGCCAAGACCGCGGTGTCGCGCGGCTACGACATGGTGCTCAACGGCAACGAGATCGGCGGCGGTTCGATCCGCATCCATCGCCCGCAGATGCAGGCGGCGGTGTTCGACCTGCTGGGCATCGGCGCCGACGAGCAGCGCGCCAAGTTCGGCTTCCTGCTGGACGCGCTGAAGTACGGCGCGCCGCCGCACGGCGGCATCGCCTTCGGCATCGACCGCATCGCCGCGCTGATGGCCGGCAGCGACTCGATCCGCGACGTGATCGCGTTCCCCAAGACCACCTCCGCGCAGTGCCTGATGACCGACGCGCCCAGCCCGATCCCGGACGCGCAGCTCG
>JAFLEC010000069.1 GCA_017302095.1 Lysobacterales bacterium
CCTGCAGCGCCGGCTTCGCTTCCGCCGTCGCCAATGCGTGCAGCTGGCACAGGGCCTCGTCGTCGTCGAAGTGGGCGACATGCGGACGCGGCACCTCGGCATCGGCATCGACCGGTGCATCGCCCGCGCGGATGCCGAGCGCCGCATACAGCGCCCACTCGTTCACCTCGGTGGCGACGTACAGCTGGTCGAACGGCGCCTCGAACGCGAGCGAGGCACCCGTGGCGTGCGCGCGCACCACCACCGCACCATCGTCCCAGCCGAGCAGCGCCCGCGCCCGCGCGATGTTCGCGCGCCAACGCTGCAAGGCATCGGCGTCGAACGCCAGGCCCGGCGCGGTCTCCAGCGCCGCACCGGCGCCGTCGGCATACAGGTTGGCGCCGGTCAGCCGGCGCGAGTCCTCGAACGGCGGCTGCACGGTCAGTCGCTTTCCTCGCGCTCGAAGCGCAGGCCGCGCTCGTCGCGCACCACGCCTTCCATCGCCGCGACCAGCTGTTCGTCGAGGGTGGTCTCGAGCGCCGGCACTTCGGCGCGCGGCGCGGTCCGCGACAGGTCGCCCTCCGGCTTGAAGCGGATGATCTGCTTCCACGACCGGGTCAGCGCATCCGCGAACACCAGCAGCAGGTCGCCCGGCTGGCCCATGCGCAACGCGGCGTCCAGCGCTTCCTGCTCGTCCGCGATCACGCTGATCGCGGCATCGGGCACGCCCGCGGCCTGCAGCGCCTTGGCGATGATCCGCGGGACCTCGTCGCCGTCGCGGCCGCGCAGGGAATCGTCGCGTCGCACCACGTAGTGGTCGAACTTGCCGGCCACGACCTGCGCGATCTCGCGCAGGTCTTCGTCGCGGCGGTCGCCCGGGCCGGCGACCACCACGATCCGCCGGCTCGCGTCCAGCCGCTGCGCGAGGTCGGCCATCATGCCCACCGCATGCGCGTTGTGGGCGTAGTCCATGATCACCTTGAACGGATGCTCGTTGAACACGTTCATCCGGCCCGGGGCCTGGAAGAAGGTGGTGTCGAAGGTGCGCAGGCCGTGGCGGATCGCGTCCAGCTTGATCCCCATCGAGAACGCCATCGACGCCGCGAACATCGCGTTCTGCACGTTGTGCAGGGCGCGGCCCTCCAGCGTCGCCGGGATCAGGTGGGTCCACAGCAGCGGGATGTGGCTGCCCTTGTCGTACAGCGTGATCATGTGGCCGTTGACGCCCTGCTCGAGCGCGCAGGCGCGGCCGCCGGCGCGCACGTGCTCGCGCACCAGCGGGTGCGACGGGTTCATGGTCACGTAGCAGAGCACCCTGGCGTCGGTGTAGGCCGACATCTTCAGCACGTTGGGGTCGTCGGCGTTGAGCACCGCGCATTCGCTGGCGGCCTCGACCACGATCCGCTTCACCTCGGCCAGTTGCTCGAGGGTGTCGATGCCCTTCAGCCCGAGGTGGTCGGAGGCGACGTTCAGCACCGCGCCGACGTCGACCTCGGCCACGCCCATGCCGGCGCGCACCAGGCCGCCGCGCGCGGTCTCCAGCACCGCGAAGTCGATCTGCGGGTCGGCCAGCACCATCCGCGCGGACACCGGGCCGGTCATGTCGCCCTCCACCGTGCGCTGGCCGTCGATGTAGACGCCGTCGGTGGTGGTCAGGCCCGGCGTGTAGCCGGCCATCTTGGCGATGTGCGCCAGCATGCGCGAGGTGGTGGTCTTGCCGTTGGTGCCGGTCACCGCGGCGATCGGCACCCGCGACGGCGTACCCGGCGGGAACAGCATGTCGATCACCGGGCCGGCGGCGTCGCGCGGGGTGCCCTCGCTGGGCGCGATGTGCATGCGGAAGCCCGGCGCGGCGTTGACCTCGCAGATGCCGCCACCGATCGACTTGTAGCTCTCGGCGATGTTGGTGGACAGGAAGTCGACGCCACCGACGTCCAGCCCGACCGCGCGCACCGCGCGCTCGGCCATCGCCCGGTTGTCCGGGTGGATGATGTCGGTCACGTCGGTCGCGGTGCCGCCGGTCGACAGGTTGGCGGTGGAGCGCAGCGGCACCACCTCGCCCGCGGCCGGCACCGACTCCGCGGTGTAGCCCTTGCGCTCCAGCATCAGCTCGGCCTCGCGGTCCAGCTTGAGCTTGGTCAGCACCTTTTCGTGGCCGACGCCGCGGCGCGGGTCGCTGTTCACCACCTCGACCAGCTGCGCGACCGTCGAGGCGCCATCGCCGACCACGTGGCCGGGCGTGCGCCGGGTCGCGGCGATCAGCTCGCCGTTGACCACCAGCAGGCGATGGTCGTCGCCGGCCAGGTAGGTTTCCACGATCACCGAGCGCGAATGCTCGCGGGCGGCCTCGAAGCCGGCACGCACGTCGTCCTCGGCGGTCACGTTGATGGTGATGCCGCGGCCATGGTTGCCGTTGTAGGGCTTGAGCACCACCGGGCCGCCGAGCCGGCGGGCCGCGCGCCAGGCGGCATCCGCCGACTGCACCAGCTCCTGGCGCGGCACCGGCAGGCCCAGCGAGCCGAGGATCTTGTTGGTCTCTTCCTTGTCGCTGGCCAGCTCCACCGCGATGTGCGGCGTGCGCCCGGTCACCGTGGCCTGGATGCGCTGCTGGTACTTGCCGTGGCCGAGCTGCACCAGCGACTGCTCGTTGAGGCGCAGCCACGGGATGCCGCGGTCCACCGCCGCCTTCACCAGCGAGGCCGTCGAGGGTCCCAGCGCGCGCCGCTGCGCGTAGCGGATGAAGCCGTCGCGCTCGTCTTCCCAGTTCCAGTCGGCGCCGGTGGCGGTGCGCAAGTCGGCGGGCAGCAGCGAATCCAGCAGCTTCAGCGCCAACTCGCCGGCGGCGATGCCTTCCTCGCGCTGCGCGTATTCGTAGACCACCGAGTACACGCCCGGGCGGTCGTCGGAAATGCTGCGGGTCTTGCCGAAGGTGACGTCCTCGCCGGCGACGTTCTGCAGCTCGATCGCGACGTGCTCCAGCACGTGGCCCAGCCAGGTACCCTCGCCCTCGCGCATGCGGCGGATGAAACCGCCGGGTTCGCGGTAGGAGCAGCCGTGCTCGGCCAGCCCCGGCAGGGCCGCGACCAGTCCGTCGATGAAGGCGTCGCCCAGCCGCGCGGTGGGCCACTGCTCCAGCGCGCCGAGGTCGAGTTCGAGGCGGATGACCGGGAACTTCGCGTACTGCGAGGGTCCCACGTAGACGTTGCGATTCAGGATCCGCATCGAGCCCTCCGCTCGGTGGTGTCACGGTGGTGGTGGGTTCGCGCTCAGTCCTTGCGCGGCAACAGCGTCCCCGCCGACGCCTCGCGGGTATGCAGGTTGAAGGTGGCGCCGGCGGTCAGGATGTGGACCTGCAGGCCGATGATGCAGACCGGTTCGCTACCATCGGCCTGGTCCATCGAGGTGAACTGCACGCGGCTGGCGTCGACCACGGTGATCGCGCCGCTGCCCTCCACTTCCAGCGTGTTGTCGGGGCCGATGAAGGCGGCGGTGTCCTCGTCCAGGCCGATGCCGACCGCGAACGGGTTGTAGGCCAGCGCCGCGGTCAGCCGGCCGAGGCGGTCGCGCTGGCGGAAGTGCTGGTCGATGATGAAGCGATTGGTGAGCCCGAAGCCGGGCGCGAGGTTGACGCTATCGGCGCGCGGCGAGCCGCCCTCGGTGCCGAACGCGATCATGTGCTCGGACAGGATGCTGGCGCCGGCGCTGGTGCCGCCCACCGGGATGCCGTCGGCGTTGCGCAGCCGGATCAGCTTCGCTGCGGAGGTGCCGCCGATGATCGTCGACAGGCGCAACTGGTTGCCGCCGGTGATGAACACGCCGGTGCAGGTGCGCAGCACCTCGAGGAAGTCCTCTCGCTCGCCGTCGGCGCGGCCCTGGAAGTCGAGGGTGTCGACGCGGCCGGCCTCCAGCCGCTCGAACAGGTCCTCGTAGCGCTCGCCGGTGTCGGCGAGCCTGCTGGCGGTCGGGATCACCGCGATGCGGGCGTCGCGGCCGCCGCAGAGTTGCACGAAGCGCTTGAGGATGCGGCGCCGGCTTTCCTTGTCTTCCGCGCCTCCGATGGGCACGATCCAGCCGCGCTGTTCGCCGTCGGCCACCTTGCTGGGACACATGTACTGCGGGTTCCTCGCCTGCGTCGCGATCCGGTCGGATCAGCGCTCGAACATACCACGCCGCACCACGGCGCCATCGCGCACGTGCGGCACCCCGCCCGCCAGCAGGTGGTGGACGCGCCCGTCCTCCGCCAGCACCAGCAGGTCGGCATCGCCCCCCACCTCGACCCGCCCCTTGCCCGGGAGGCGCAGCAGGTCGGCGACGTTGCGGGTGAACGCGGGCAGCGCGCGTTCCAACGGAACACCGCGCGCCAGCAATGCCGCCAGCGTCTCCAGCAGCGCCCCGGAATGCCCCACGTCCATGCCGCAGACCCGGCCCTCGGCATCGAAGCAGGGCAGGCAGCCGCCGGCATCGGAACTGATGGTCACCCGCTGCGGCGGCGCGCCGCTGTCGAGGTAGCGCAGCAGGGCCTCGTCGGCGGGCCAGGCATCCTCGCCCTCCTCCACCGGAAACGCGGTGATGTCGACGTGGCAGCCGCGCTGCGCCACCGCCAGCGCTTCCTCGAACAATGCTTTCCTGCGATTGACGTGGGTCGGCTGGAACACCCGCGGCGGCAGTTCGCTGCGGTCCAGCGCCTCGCGCACCAGCGCCAGCCCGCGCGGGCCGTCGCCGAGGTGCAGGTGGACGATGCCGGCCTTGCCGGTCATCAGCCCGGCGACGTGCGCATCGGCGGCGATCCGCAACAGCTCGTCGAGGGTCGGCTGGCTGGACCGGTGGTCGCTGATCGCCAGCTCGCCGACGCCGATCACCGGGTCGAGGAACACCAGGTCGCCGCGCACCGAGCCGGTGAGCGTCGCCGGCGGCACGTGGTAGCCGCCGCACCAGGCCCAGGCGCCCAGCCCCTGTTCGCGCAGGCCGTGCACGTGGGCCAGCAGTTCGGCGGGCGTGCGGGTGGTGTCGTCGGTGCCGAGCAGGCCGACCACGCTGGTGACGCCGGCCCGCGTGTAGCGGCTCAATGCCGGCGCCGGCACGCGCGAGGCGAAACCGGCCTCGCCACCACCGCCGGAGACGTGCACATGGCCGTCGATGAAGCCCGGCAGCAGCCGGCGGCCCTCGAGGTCGATCGCCTCGGCGCCGAGCGACGCCGGCAGGCCCGGATCCCCGGTGCCCATCCACAGGACCTTGCCGCCGCCGAGCAGCAGGTGGCGGTGGCCCAGGGCCTCGGGCGCGTAGGTGTCGGCGTTGCGCAGCAGGAGCAGGGGCGCGGTCATCGCGCCAGCGTGCGCGGCGTCCCGGGCGAGCGTCAAGCCTCCGCCAGCGCGCGGGTGGTGGCGATGTATGCGTCCAGCCGGGCGCGTGCTGCCCCGCTGGCGATGGCCTCGCGCGCGCGCGCGATGCCGTCGCGGATGTCCTCGGCCACCCCGGCGGCGTACAGCGCCGCGCCGGCGTTGTAGGCCACGATCTCGCGCGGCAGCCCGGGATGGTTGTCGAGCGCCTGCAGCAGCATCGCCAGCGATTGCTGCGCATCCGCCACCCGCAGGTTGCGGCTGTGCGCCATCGCGATGCCGAAATCCTCGGGGTGCAGTTCGTACTCGCGCACCTTGCCGTCGCGCAGCTCGCCGACCAGGGTGCCCGCGCCCAGCGAGAGCTCGTCCATGCCGTCGCGGCCCCAGACCACCAGCGCGCGCTCCGCGCCCAGTTCCTGCAGCACGCGCACCTGGATGCCGACCAGGTCGGGATGGAACACGCCCATCAGGATGCCGGGCGCGCCGGCCGGGTTGGTCAGCGGGCCGAGGATGTTGAACAGCGTGCGCACGCCCATTTCCTTGCGCACCGGGGCGACCACCTTCATCGCCGGATGGTGCACCGGCGCGAACATGAAGCCGATGCCGCAGCGCGCGATGCTGGCCGCGACCTGCGCGGGCTGCAGCTCGATGGCGGCACCCATCGCCTCCAGCACGTCGGCGCTGCCGGACTTCGAGGACACGCTGCGGTTGCCGTGCTTGGCGACCTTCGCGCCCGCCGCCGCGGCCACGAACATGCTCGCGGTGGAGATGTTGAAGGTATGCGACCCGTCGCCGCCGGTGCCGACGATGTCGACCAAGTGCGTGCGGTCGGCGACCTCGACCGGCCGCGAGAACTCGCGCAGCACGCTCGCCGCCGCGGCGATCTCGCCGACGGTCTCCTTCTTGACCCGCAGGCCGGTGAGGATCGCCGCGGTCATCACCGGCGAGACCTCGCCGCGCATGACCTGGCGCATCAGGTCGACCATCTCGTCGAAGAAGATCTCGCGGTGCTCGATCGCGCGCTGCAGCGCTTCCTGCGGGGTGATGCTCATGCGCTGCGTTCCAGGAAGTTCCGCAGCAGGGCGTGGCCGTGCTCGGTCAGGATCGACTCCGGGTGGAACTGCACGCCCTCGACCGGGAATTCGCGGTGGCGCAGGCCCATGATTTCCTCCATCGAGCCGTCGTCGTTCTCGGTCCACGCGGTCACTTCGAGGCAGTCGGGCAGGCTGCGCTTGTCGACCACCAGCGAGTGGTAGCGGGTGGCCTCGTAGCCGTCCGGCAACCCGGCGAACACGCCCTTGCCTTCGTGTCGGATGCGCGACGTCTTGCCGTGCATGATCCGGCCTGCGCGGATGACGTCGCCGCCGTAGACCTGGCCGATCGACTGGTGGCCCAGGCACACGCCGAGGATCGGCGTGGTCCGGCCCATGCGCTCGATCACCGCCATCGACACCCCGGCCTCGTTCGGGGTGCACGGCCCGGGCGAGATCACGATGGACTGCGGCGCAAGGCGTTCGATCGCGTCCACCGCCAGCGCGTCGTTGCGTTCCACCCGCACCTCGGCACCCAGTTCCTGCAGGTACTGCACGAGGTTGAAGGTGAAGCTGTCGTAGTTGTCGATCATCAGCAGCATCGGACTATCTCAATCGACCAAGCGAAAGATGACATACGCAGTCGCTGTGATTTCAACGCTTTTGGGCTCGACCACGACCGGAAGTTCATCGTTGGCGCTCTCGCGCCGGAGCCGCGTGCCGAGTACGGCCACGCTATCCAGGGTGGTTCCCGAGTTGTCTGCCCGGACGCGAATCGGCTTGTCGCTCACGGTGTGCGCGGGTCCCAGCTTCCGCCCGGCCGCCGTGGCAAGCAATTCGGCGTTGGCTCGCGCACTCTTCACGGCGTCCGCGAGCAATTTTCGACGTACTTCGCCTTCGCTTTCGACCGAGGGCTCATCCAGCGCAATCTCAACGTCGCGCGTCAGGCGCATGACACTCAGGAACTTGCGCAGCGTCTGGACGTTCCTGAAGTCGAACTGGAGGTTACGGGTGACCGAGTGGCCGATATAGGCCACCTTCCCGGACTTGTCGTCTTCCTTTTCGATGCGTTCCACGTCCAAGTCGCGGACGTCGATATCGTCTTCCTCGATGCCCGCTTGGCGGGCCTGCATCACGAATGCCTTTACCTGCTCCTCGATGTCGCGACGTGCAGCATCGACATCCTGACTGGTGCGGCTGACGCTCAAGCCCAAGGGGAATTTGTCGGGCATGACCTTGGTGGAAGCCTCTCCGCTTACGTAAACGTAGTCGGGTCCGTCGATCACCTGCGCACTCGCGCCTGCGCTCATCGCCATCAACACCGCCGCGAACGCCATCCGCATCTTCATCGCCGTTCCTCCCTGGAATCGCATCACAAGCCCCTCGCCGCCTCGGCCACCGCGCGGAACAGCGCCCGGCCCTTGTTCATGGTCTCGTCCCACTCGGCCTGCGGGTCGGAGTCGTAGACGATGCCGGCGCCGGCCTGCACGTGCAGGCGGCCGTCCTGGATCACCGCGGTGCGGATCGCGATGGCGGTGTCGGCATCGCCATGCCAGCCGATGTAGCCCACCGCGCCGGAGTAGATGTTGCGCTTGACCGGTTCCAGCGCGCGGATGATCTCCAGCGCGCGGATCTTCGGGGCGCCGCTGACGGTGCCGGCGGGGAAGGTGGCGCGCAGCACGTCCATGTACGACAGGCCGGCCTTCAGGCGGCCGGTCACTTCGCTGACGATGTGCATCACGTGGCTGTAGCGCTCGATCACGAAGCGCTCGCCCACCGCGACCGTGCCCGGTTCCGAGACCCGGCCGGCGTCGTTGCGGCCGAGGTCGATGAGCATCAGGTGCTCGGCGCGTTCCTTGGGGTCGGCCAGCAGCTCGACTTCCAGCGCGAGGTCTTCCTCGTGCGTGCGGCCGCGCGGGCGGGTGCCGGCGATCGGGCGCACGGTCACCTCGTCGCCCTGCAACCGCACCAGGATCTCCGGCGAGGAGCCGACCACCTGGGTCGCGCCGGTATCGAGGAAATACATGTACGGCGATGGGTTCATCGCCCGCAAGGCGCGGTACACGTCCACCGGCCGCGCGCGGAACGGCACGCTCAGGCGCTGGCTCAGCACCACCTGGAAGGCGTCGCCCGAGGCGATGTAGTCCTTGCAGCGATGCACGGCTTCGAGGAACCCCTCGCGGGTGAAGCCGCTGACGAAATCGGCCTCGTCCAGGGCGCTGCCGTGCAGGGTCTCCGGATACGGCGCGCCGCCGTGGCGCAGCCGGTGGTGGAGCGCGTCCAGCCGGCGGTTGGCACGCGCCCAGGCCTGCGGTTCGCGCGGGTCGGCGTGCACGACCAGGTACAGCCGGCCCTTGAGGTTGTCGAACACCGCCAGCTCGTCGCTGAGCATCAGCAGGATGTCGGGCGTGCCGAGTTCGTCGCGGCTGTTGCCAGGCGTGTCCGGGTTCGCGCGCAGCTTCGGCTCGATGTACTCGATGCACTCGAAGCCGAACCAGCCGACCAGCCCGCCGGTGAAGCCGGGCAGGCCATCGAGCCTGGGCACGCGGTGTTCGCCGCGCAGGCGTTCGACCTCGGCCAGCGGATCGGCGACCTCGCGGGTTTCGACCACCTCGCCGTTGTCGCGGACCTGCAGCGCGTGGCTGCGGAACTCGTACACGCGCCGCGCCGGCAGGCCGATGATCGAGTAGCGCCCGAAGCGCTCGCCGCCTTCGACCGATTCGAACAGGTAGGTGCGCGGGCCGTCGGCCAGCTTCAGGTAGACCGAGAGCGGGGTATCGAGGTCGGAGAGGACCTCGCGCACCACCGGCACGAGGGTGAAGCCGTCAGCAGCGTGCTGCTGGAATTGCGCGGGCGTGGTCAAGCGGGGCGTCCTTCATGGGCAAATGGGCGATCTGGGCGGCGGAAGCTCGCCACCATCGCCAACCCGGTCCGAAGGAAGGAATCGCCCTGTTCACGCGGGCACTGTAGCCGCATCGGTGCGCAGCGGGCAATCGGCCGGCAGGTGCATGCGCACCCGCGCCGGCACGCAGTCGATGCGGAAGCGCGCGGCCTCGACCGGCTCGCCGTCGAGGTTGAGGGTCAGCGGACGCACCGCCTCGATCTCCACCCACGGCAGCGCGCGACGCACCGCGACCCGTTCCAGCGCGGCCTGCTTGCCCTCGGCCATGGCGGTGCCGAGCGCACCCAGCACCTCGCCCTCCAGCGGCGGCACCACGGTGACGTCCAGCAGGCCGTCGTCGACCAGCGCCTGCGGGCACAACGCCTGCCCGCCGCCGGCCTGGCGCCCGTTGCCGATGCCGAGCGCGATGAAGTCGCCCGCCCACGCGAAGCCGGGCCCGCGCAGGCGCGCGGCCTGGGGTTCGATGCGCCCGAGCTTCGACAGCCCGGTCAGCACGTAGGCCAGGCCGCCCAGCAGTTTCTTCAGGCCTT
>JAFLEC010000007.1 GCA_017302095.1 Lysobacterales bacterium
TCGGCCTGCGGGCCGGCGTCGGCGAGCGCGGGCTCGGCGGCATCCAGGTCCGCCAGGGACGGGGTGATGCCGGCGGGGGCGATGTCCGGCGTGGCCGGCACTGCCATCAGGAGGCCGACCAGCAGCAGGCAGCTGCAGGCGACCAGGCCGATCAGGGTGTTGTGGAGCTTGCGGATCATGGCAACCGTCCTGCTCTGGGTGTTCGGTGTTGTAGGCAACTATAACACTAAGAAATCCCCGGTCAAGCACCACGTGACCCAACTGAAGTCATGGTTGCGCGCGGCATGCTCGGGCAGCGGGATTGCCGTGCCGACGCCCGCGACCGACAATGCCGGGCTGCGTCGGCATTGGCCGCCGCGTCTGGTCACTATCAGGAGTCCCCCGATGCGCTTCCCGCTGCGCGCCGCCTGCGCGCTGTTCCTCGCCTTGGCCAGCCAGGCCGCGATTGCCCAGGACGCCACGCTCCCGACCGAGCGCGACAAGATCGGCTACATGATCGGGATGGATGTCGCGCGTTCGGTCGCACCGGCCGTCCCCGACATGGACATCGCCGCCTTCCAGCGTGGGGTCGAGAATGCGCTCGCCGAAGGCAAGCCGTTGCTGGACGCCGCCGAGGCGCGCGCAACCTCCGAGTCGCTGATGTCGAGCATCAATGCGCGCAAGGGTGGCGGCAAGCCGACCGCGGCGCCCGATCGCACCAAGGTGGGCCTGTTGGTAGGCGGCGACATCGGGCGGTCCTTGGCGAAGATCAAGGGCGAGTTCGACATGCCGCGTTTCCTGCAGGGCTTCCGCGCTGCCTCGGATCCGAACGGCAAGCCGGTGCTCTCGGAGGCCGATGCCAACGCACTGCGGACGGTCTTTTCCGCACGCCTGCAGTCGGCCCAGCAGGCGGCGGCCGCTGCGGCGGCGGGCGCGAACCTCAAGGACGGCGACGCCTTCCTGGCCAAGAACAAGGCGGTCAAGGGCGTGTTCACCACCCCCAGCGGCCTGCAGTACATGGTGCTGCGCCAGGGCAACGGCCCGCGGCCGAAGCCGGGCCAGCGCGTGCGCGTCAACTACGAAGGCAAGTTGCTGGACGGCAAGGTGTTCGACAGCTCCTACGAACGCGGCCAGCCTGCCGAGTTCGCGCTCGACCAGGTGATCCCGGGTTGGACCGAGGGCGTCGGCCTCATGCCGGTCGGCGGCAAGTACCGCTTCTGGATTCCCGGCAAGCTCGGCTATGGCGAGCGGGGAACTCCGGACGGTTCCATCGGTCCCAATGCCACGCTTCAATTCGACGTCGAGCTGCTCGGCGTCAAGTAACGACATGCGCGTGGCCCGCCACGCCCCCCGGCAAGCAGGCCGCGCAGCCGCCCGCTTGCCCATGACCCAGGAGTAGGAAGTCAGATGAAGCCCGTTGCCCGCGCCACCGTCGTCGCCGTTGCCAGCGTGCTGGCCCTTGCCGCATGCCAGAAGCCCGCAGAAAAGCCGGCGTCGACCTCCGAGGCCGCCAAGGGCGCCGATGCCGCGGGCAAGGATGCCGCGGGCAAGAGCCAGTACCCGGGCCTCCCCACCGAGAAGGAGCAGATCAGCTACACGATCGGCTTGGCGATGGGCAAGCAGCTCACCGAAATCAAGGATGAGATCAACGTCGATACCGTGGTCAAGGCGATGCGCGCGCAGCTCGCCGGCGAGAAGGTCCTGCTGACCGAAGACCAGGCGAAGGCGATCTTCGAGAACTTCGGACAGAAGATGCAGGCCAAGCAGATCGCCAAGATGATGGCCGACGCCAAGGCGAACCAGGAGAAGGGCGACCAGTTCCTCGCCGAGAACGGCAAGAAGCCGGGCGTGGTCACCACCGCATCCGGGCTGGAGTACCAGGTCCTGACCGAAGGCACCGGCGCGAAGCCGGGCCCGAAGGACGGGGTGAAGGTGCACTACAAGGGCACCTTGCTGGACGGCAAGACCTTCGACAGCTCCTACGATCGCGGCCAGCCGGCGGTGATGCCGCTGGAAGGCGTGATCCCGGGTTGGAGCGAGGGCCTGCAGCTGATGAAGGTCGGCGGCAAGACCAGGTTCTGGATCCCGGCCAAGCTCGCGTACGGCGAACAGGCGCCGCCGATGATCGGCCCGAACCAGGTGCTGGTGTTCGAGGTCGAGCTGCTGGACATCGTCAAGCCGGCCAGCAAGTAATCGCGTCGTCCGGCAAGGGGACGTATCCTCGGATGCGTCCCCTTTTCCATTCCAACGCACGGATCCCACCGCATGCGCGTCTGCATCTTCGGCACCGGCTACGTCGGGCTCGTCACCGGGACCTGCCTCGCCGAGGTAGGCCATGACGTGGTCTGCGTGGACATCGACCAGGCCAAGGTCGACGGCCTGAACCGCGGCATCATCCCCATCTACGAGCCCGGCCTGGAGCCGATGGTCAAGGCGAACCACGCCGCCGGCCGCTTGCGCTTCACCACCGATGCCGCCAGCGGCATCGCGCACGGCGACGTGCTGTTCATCGCGGTCGGCACGCCGCCCGACGAGGACGGCAGCGCCGACCTGCAGTACGTGCTCGCGGTGGCCCGCACCATCGGCAGTCACCTGGCGCGGCCCGGGGTGGTGGTCGACAAGAGCACGGTCCCGGTCGGCACCGCCGACAAGGTCCGCGCGGCGATCGCGGCGGAGCTTGCGGCGCGCGGCGCCGACGTCGCCTTCGACGTCGTGTCCAATCCCGAATTCCTCAAGGAAGGCGCGGCGGTCGAGGACTGCATGCGCCCGGACCGCATCGTCATCGGCGCCGACAACCAGGCCGCGGTCGACAAGCTCAAGCGCCTGTACGCGCCGTTCAACCGCAACCACGACCGCATCGTGGCGATGGACGTGCGTTCGGCCGAGCTGACCAAGTACGCGGCCAACGCGATGCTGGCGACCAAGATCAGCTTCATGAACGAGATCGCCAACATCGCCGAGCAAGTGGGCGCCGACGTGGAGATGGTGCGCAAGGGCATCGGCTCCGACCCGCGCATCGGCTGGCACTTCATCTACCCCGGCGCCGGCTATGGCGGGTCCTGTTTCCCCAAGGACGTGCAGGCGCTGGCGCGCACCGCGCAGCAGCACGGCGTCGAGCCGCGGTTGCTGGCGGCGGTGGAGGGCGTCAACGAAGCGCAGAAGGCGCACCTGTTCGAGCTGATGGTGCGCCACTACGGCGGCGAGGCCCACCTGCGGGGCAAGACCGTCGCGTTGTGGGGGTTGGCGTTCAAGCCGAACACCGACGACATGCGCGAGGCCTCCAGCCGTCGCCTGCTGCAGCTGCTGTGGGATGCGGGTGCCCGCGTCCAGGCCTACGACCCCGAGGCGATGGACGAAGCACGGCGCATTTTCGGCGAGCGCGCGGACCTGCGCCTGTGCGGTTCGGCCGGCGAGGCCCTGCAGGGTGCCGACGCGCTGGTCGTGATCACCGAATGGAAGCAGTTCCGCAGCCCGGACTTCGCGCGCCTGCAGGCGGCGCTGGCGGATGCGGCGGTGTTCGATGGCCGCAACCTGTACGAGCCGGCCGACGTCGAAGCCGCGGGCCTGGCCTATTACGGCATCGGTCGCGGCCGTTCGCTGGTGGTGCGCTGAGGCCATGGACCGCCTCGAGCAACGCCTGGTCGACCTGGAGACGCGCCTCGCGTTCCAGGAGCATGCCCTGCAGGAGCTCAGCGACGCGGTCGCCGCCGCGCGCGCGGAGGAGGCCGGCAACGCGCTGCGCCTGCATCGCGCCCTCGACGAACTGCGGCAGCTGCGCAGCATGCTGGCCGCCAGCCCGGTGGTCGGCGATGCCGCCAGCGAACCCCCGCCTCCGCATTACTGATTCGCCATGAGCAATTCCCTCAAGGACCAGCTGCTCGGCCTGGGCTTCAGCGCCCCGAAACCGGAACCGCGCCTGCAAAAGCCCAAGCCGCATGCCGCGGGGCGTCCCGTGCAGCCCCGGCATGCGCCGCCGCGAGATGCCCGCAAGGACGCGCCGCGCAAGGACCATGCGCGCAAGCCGCCGCGCACGCGCGAGGACATCGACCTCGCCAAGGCGTACGCCATCCGCGCGCAACGCGAGAAGGACGAACGCATCGAAGCCGAGCGCCTGAAGCAGGAGGAGGCGCGCAAGCGCCGCGAGGCCAAGGCCGCGCTGGCGGCGTTCCTCGCCGGCAAGGGCCTCAACGCCGCCGACGCCGAGCATGTCCGCCATTTCGAATACGGCGGCAAGATCAAGCGCATCCACGTCACCGCCGACCAGCTCAAGGCGCTCAACGCCGGTGCGCTCGGGGTGGTGCAACTGGATGGCCGCTACCTGCTGGTCGATGCCGACACGCTTGCGCAGGCCGAGGCGATCTTCGCGCCTGCGGTCGCGCTCAAGGTCGATCCGGATGCGCCGGCGGAGCAGGATCCGTACGCCGATCCGCAGTACCAGGTGCCCGACGACCTGGTCTGGTAAGGCTCAGGCGTCGTCGCGCGCCTCCAGCACGCGGCCGATGCCGGCGCCTTCGACCTCCGCACGCAGCTGGGCCATGGGGACCGGCAACCGGTCCAGGCCGATCCGGAAATGCAGTTCGCCCTCGGGCGTGCGCGAGGAATGGATCGAGGCCAGGTTCACGCCCAGCCGTTCGAACACCGCGAGCAGGGCGCGCAGCGAGCCGGGGCGGTCCTCCGGCAGGTACACGCTGAGGTGGCGGGGCGCCTCCAGGTCGGCCTGCAGGTAGCCCATGCGCTCGAAGCCATGGCTGCGCGCGGCCAGCGCCGACGCACCGAACCATGCTGCGGGACTGGCGAGGAAACGTTGGCGCATGCCGGCGCGTGCGGGCTCGTCGCCGGCGGCGACCTGGTCGCGCAGGCTGGCGGTCGCCTCGGCGAGGCGCTCCAGCACCGGCAACACATCCGGGTTGCAGAACTGGATGTCTTCGTAGATCGCCGGGTTGCCGGCGAGGATGCGGCCGGTGACGGTCAGGTCCAGCTCGTGGCCGACGGTGCGCAAGGCATGCAGCGTCGGCATGCCGCCGGCCGCTTCGGCGCAATCGCGGAGGACGTCGGCCTGGACCAGGTGGCTGGCGTGGACCAGTCCCTGCACCAGCGCCATCGCGCGGTCGTGCGCGGCCGGCGCGATCTCCACGCAATCGGCGCGCAGCGCCGCCAGCAGGGCGTCCAGCCATGGTCCCCAGCGCGCCACGCGGGCGCGGCAGACCGCCATCGTGCGGCCTTCGAGGGTTTCCAGCTTGGGCGGTGCCGACATCGGGTGCAGGCCCGCGACCTCGGCCCGCGAGCGCAGCATCGCCGCGACCGGCGCCTGCTTGATCGAGGTGAGGTCCAGCCACAGGGCGCCGGCTTCGTCGTCGTCGGCATGCGCGATGCAGGACTCGATCACCGCCACCGTGCGCCGGATCGGCACGCTGAAGACCAGGACGTCGACCTGTCGGGCCAGTTCCGCCGGCGTCGGCGAGGCGGGGTCGGCGATGTCGCTGCCGCGGACCCGGAGGCCCATCCGCTGCTCGAAGAAGCGCGCCAGCCAGCGGCCATAGGCGCCGGCGTGGCCGACGATGCCGACCACCGGCGGCCTGCCGTCGGGGCCGGGCAGGCCGCTCATTCGGGGTCGTAATCCAGGTTGGACGCCAGCCAGCGCTCCGCCTGCCGCAGCGACACGCCCTTGCGCCGCGCGTAGTCCTCGACCTGTTCCTTCGAGACCCGCCCGACCACGAAGTAGCGGCTCTGAGGATGGCTGAAGTAATAGCCGGAGACCGCCGCGGTCGGCAGCATCGCGAAGCTCTCGGTGAGCTGCATGCCGGCGTTGTCCGTGGCGCCGAGCAGGCGGAACAGGGTGGCCTTCTCGCTGTGGTCGGGACAGGCGGGATAGCCGGGCGCCGGGCGGATGCCGCGGTAGGCCTCGGCGACCAGCGCCTCGTTGTCCAGCACCTCGTCCGCGGCGTAGCCCCAGAACTCGGTGCGCACCCGCTGGTGCAGGCGTTCGGCCAGGGCCTCGGCCAGGCGGTCGGCGAGCGCCTTCAGCAGGATCGCGTTGTAGTCGTCGTGGTCGGCCTCGAAGCGCGCGACATGGGGCTCGATGCCGATGCCCGCGGTCACCGCGAATGCGCCGATCCAGTCCTGCACACCGAGGCCCTCGGGCGCGATGAAATCGGCGAGGCAGACGTCGGGGCGTTCGACCGGCTTGTCGACCTGCTGGCGCAGGAAGTGCAGCAGCGTCGCCTGCCCATCCACCTCGACCCGCACGTCGTCGCCGACCCGTTGCGCGGGCCACAGGCCGAACACCGCCTTCGCGGTCAGCCAGCGTTCCGCCACGATCCGCTCCAGCATCGCCAGCGCGTCGCGATGCAGCGCGCTGGCCTGTGCGCCGACCACCGGGTCGGCGAGGATCGCCGGGTACTTGCCGGCCAGTTCCCAGGCCTGGAAGAACGGCGTCCAGTCGATGCAATCGACCAGTTCGGCCAGCGGATAGTCGGCGAACACGTGCAGGCCGGGTTGGCGCGGCGCCGGCGGGACATAGGCATCCCAGCCGCCGTCGAACGCTTGCGCGCGGGCCTGCGCCAGCCCGACCAGGCGCTTGGCGTCGCCGCGGTTGCGGTGGCGGGCGCGGATCTCGGCGAAGTCGGCGTCGTTGGCGGCCACGAACGGCGCGCGCAGATCCGGCGAGACCAGCGACTGCGCCACCCCGACCGCGCGCGATGCGTCCTTCACCCACACCGTCGGCGCGGCGTAATGCGGGTCGATCCTGAGCGCGGTGTGCGCGCGCGACGTGGTCGCCCCGCCGATCATCAGCGGCACGCTGAAGCCTTGTTGCTGCATCTCGCGGGCGACGTGGCTCATCTCCTCCAGCGAGGGCGTGATCAGCCCGGACAGGCCGATCAGGTCGGCGCCGACCTCGCGCGCGGCGTCCAGGATCTTCTGCGCCGGCACCATCACACCGAGGTCCACCACCTCGAAGTTGTTGCAGGCCAGGACCACGCCGACGATGTTCTTGCCGATGTCGTGGACGTCGCCCTTGACCGTGGCCATCACGACCTTGCCGTTGGACTTGCCGACGTCGCCCGACCGCAGCTTCTCCTCTTCGATGAAGGGCAGCAGGTGCGCGACCGCCTTCTTCATCACCCGCGCGGATTTCACGACCTGGGGCAGGAACATCTTGCCGGCGCCGAACAGGTCGCCGACCACGTTCATGCCGTCCATCAGCGGGCCTTCGATCACGTCCAGCGGGCGCGTCGCCTGCCGGCGCGCGTCCTCGGTGTCGGCCTCGATGTACGCGTCGATGCCGTGCACCAGCGCATGCTGCAGGCGGTCCCGCACCGGCCGGTCGCGCCAGCCGAGGTCCTCGGCCTTCTTCTCGCCCTTGCGGCCCTTGTAGCGGTCGGCGACCTCCAGCAGGCGTTCGGTGGCGTCGGGCCGGCGGTTGAGCACCACGTCCTCCACGCGCTCGCGCAGCCCGGCATCGAGGTCGTCGTACAGCGGCAGGGCGCCGGCGTTGACGATGCCCATGTCCATCCCGGCGCGGATCGCGTGGTACAGGAACACGACGTGGATCGCCTGCCGCACGGGTTCGTTGCCGCGGAAGCTGAAGCTGACGTTGGAGACGCCGCCGGAGACGTGGCTGTGCGGGAAGCGGCGCTTCAGCTCGCGCGCGGCTTCGATGAAGGCGACCGCATAGCCGTCGTGCTCCTCGATGCCGGTGGCGATCGCGAACACGTTGGGGTCGAAGATGATGTCCTCGGGCGGGAAACCGACCGCTTCGGTCAGCAGCGCGTACGCGCGCGAACAGATCGCGACCTTGCGTTCGACACTGTCGGCCTGGCCGGCCTCGTCGAAGGCCATCACCACCACCGCCGCGCCGTAGCGGCGCACCAGCCGTGCCTGGCGCAGGAATTCGGCCTCGCCTTCCTTGAGCGAGATCGAATTGACGATCCCCTTGCCCTGCAGGCACTTGAGGCCGGCCTCGATCACCGACCACTTCGAACTGTCCACCATCACCGGGATGCGCGCGATGTCGGGCTCGGCGGCGATCAGGTTGAGGAAGTCGACCATCGCCCGTTCGGAATCGAGCAGGCCCTCGTCCATGTTGACGTCGATCACCTGCGCGCCGTTGTCCACCTGCTGGCGCGCGACCGCGACGGCCTCGTCCAGCCGGCCTTCGAGGATCAGCTTCTTGAACTGCGCGCTGCCGGTGACGTTGGTGCGCTCGCCGATGTTGACGAAATTGGTCTGCGGGGTGACCAGCAGCGGTTCCAGGCCGGCCAGCCGGGTGTGGCGGGGCAGCGTGTTCATGCGGCGTCCGCCAGTGCCGGCACCGGGCGCGGCGGCAACCCGTGCACCGCCTCCGCGATCGCGGCGATGTGCGCGGGGGTGGTGCCGCAGCAGCCGCCGACCAGGTTCAGCAGGCCCGATTCGGCGAAGCCGCGCAGCACGCGCGCCATGTCCTCCGGGGTTTCGTCGTAGCCGCCGAAGGCGTTCGGCAGGCCGGCGTTCGGATGGCAACTGACGTGGGTGTCGGCGACCTGGGCGAGCACGTCGACGTGCTGGCGCAGGTCCTTCGCGCCGAGCGCGCAGTTCAAGCCGATCGCGAGCGGGCGGGCGTGCCGCAGCGAGTACCAGAACGCCTCCGCCGTCTGCCCGGAGAGCGTGCGCCCGGAGGCGTCGGTGATGGTGCCGGAGACCATCACCGGCACCCGCGCGCCGGCTTCGGCGAACACGTCGTCGATCGCGAACAGCGCGGCCTTGGCATTGAGGGTGTCGAACACGGTCTCGACCATCAGGATGTCGGCGCCGCCCTCCAGCAGTCCGCGTGCGGCCTCGCGGTAGGCCTCGGCCAGGGTGTCGAAATCGATCGCGCGGAAGCCTGGCCGGTTGACGTCGGGCGACAGCGAGGCGGTGCGGCTGGTCGGACCCAGCACGCCGATCGCGAAGCGCGGCCGCGCGGGGTCGCGGGCTTCGGCTTCATCGCAGGCCACGCGCGCCAGGCGCGCACCCTCGCGGTTGAGTTCGCGCGCAAGGTGCTGCAAGCCGTAGTCGGCCAGCGAGATCGAGGTCGAATTGAAGGTATTGGTTTCGACCAGGTCGGCGCCCGCCTCCAGGTACGCGGCATGGATGCCACGGATGATGTCGGGCCGGGTCAGGGTCAGCAGGTCGTTGTTGCCGCGCTGGTCGTGCGCGCTGCAGGCGCAGTCGCCATGCGCGTGGCCGTCGGCCGGCCACAGGGCGTCGTAGCCGGCGGCGAAGCGTTCGCCGCGGTAATCCGCTTCCTGCAGGCCGTGGCGCTGGATCATCGTGCCCATTGCGCCGTCGATGACCAGGATGCGCGCCCGCAGCGCGGCGTCGAGGGCGGCAGCGCGCGACGGATCGCGCCAGGGGAGGGTGTCCATGCCTGCCTCGCTCAGGGCCGGGTGGCGATCAGCGAGATCACCTCGAAGTGCGGCGGGCGCCGTTCGCGGGTGACCGACTCCACGTTGCCTACCGCGAGCCCCGCCTTCTCCGCGAACTTGCGCAGTTCCTTCGCGGCGAAGCCGAGGTTGACGTGGCCGTAGGCCTCCACCGCGTTGCGGTGTTCGTGCCGGGCCAGGCTGGACAACAGCAGGCGGCCGCCGGGGCGCAGCACGCGGGCCGCCTCGGCCACGGCCTGCGCGGGCTTGTCGGCGTAGGTCAGGGCATGCATCAGCACCACCAGGTCGAAGCTGGCATCGGCGAACGGCAGTGCGTGCATGTCGCCTTCGCGCACCTCCACGTTGGGATAGCGGCGCAGGCGCTCGCTGGCGGCGGCGACCACGCGCTGGCTGGCGTCGACGCACACGTAGCGGCCCGCGTGCGGGGCCAGCAATTCGGCCAGCACGCCGTCGCCGGAGGCGATGTCGAGGACGTCGCCGGGTTCCAGCAGCGGCAGCGCGCTGCGTGCCAGCGCTTCCCAGGTGCGCCCTGGCGAATAGTGGCGCTCCATGTCCCCGGCGACGCTGTCGGCCCAGTTCTGGTCGGACGCGCGCATCGCCAGCACGCCGGGAACGCGCTCGGCGTCCTGGCGCAGCAGGGGATCGTCGCTACCGCTGCTGATTGAGGACCACAGCGCATGCTGCGCAGGATCGAGTGCGTCCTCTTCGTAGCGGTAGTAGGCCGAGACCCCGGCGCGGCGGTCGCGCACCAGGCCGGCCTCCTTGAGCTTGGCGAGGTGGGTGGAGACCCGTGGTTGCGCGAGCTGGGTGATCGCGGAGAGTTCGGCCACGGTCAGCTCCTCGCGCGCGAGCAAGGCCAGCAGCCGTACGCGGGTGGCGTCGGCGAACACCTTGAGCCGGCTCGACCAGCCTTCGAGATCCATCTTCATCTTTCCATCGCGATTTAAAGATAAGTGTCGTCCGCCGGGCGCCTGCGGTCAAGCAAGCGATGGCGACGGGGTGGGGTTTGGCAGGGGGCGGCGGTACAATGATTTCGTTTGCAACGAACGCGGAGCGTGCCGTGGATTTTGGCTTCACCGAAGAACAGTTGATGCTGCAGGACGTGGCCCGGCGCATCGCGCAGGAGAAGATCGCGCCAAGCGCGGAGCACCACGATCGCACCGGCGAATTCCCGCTGGACAACATCCGCACGCTCGGCGAGAACGGGCTGATGGGCATCGAGGTGCCGGTCGAGTACGGCGGCGCCGGGATGGATCCCGTCAGCTATGTGCTGGCGATGGTCGAGATCGCCCACGCCGATGCCGCGCACAGCACCATCGTCTCGGTGAACAACTCGCTGTTCTGCAACGGCATCCTGACCTTCGGCACCGAGGCGCAGAAGCAGCTCTACGTGCGCGCGATCGCCGAGGGCCGCGAGATCGGCGCGTTCGCGCTGACCGAGCCGCAGTCGGGCTCCGACGCCACCGCGATGCGCTGCAAGGCGGTGAAGCAGGCCGACGGCAGCTACGTGGTCAACGGCAAGAAGAGCTGGATCACCTCCGGCCCGGTCGCCAAGTACATCGTGCTGTTCGCGATGACCGATCCCGACAAGGGCGCGCGCGGGATCACCGCGTTCATGATCGACACCGACCGCGCCGGCTTCCACCGCGGCAAGACCGAGCCCAAGCTGGGCATCCGCGCCTCGGCCACCTGCGAGATCGAGTTCACCGACTACGTGGTGCAGGCCGACGAGGTGCTGGGCGAGGAAGGCCACGGCTTCAAGATCGCGATGGGCGTGCTGGACGCCGGCCGCATCGGCATCGCCAGCCAGGCCATCGGCCTCGCCCGCGCCGCCTACGAGGCGACCCTGGCCTACGTGCGCGAGCGCAAGGCCTTCGGCCAGCCGATCGGCGCCTTCCAGATGACCCAGGCCAAGATCGCCGACATGAAATGCAAGCTCGACGCAGCGCTGCTGCTGACGCTGCGCGCGGCGTGGCTGAAGGGGCAGGGCAAGCGCTTCACCACCGAGGCCTCGGTGGCCAAGCTCACCGCTTCCGAAGCGGCGATGTGGATCACCCACCAGGCCCTGCAGATCCACGGCGGCATGGGCTATTCCAAGGAAATGCCGATCGAGCGCTACTTCCGCGACGCCAAGATCACCGAGATCTACGAAGGCACCAGCGAGATCCAGCGGCTGGTGATCGCCCGCCACGAGACCGGCCTGCGCTGATCCCCGCCCCCGACACCGATGGCCGCGCCTGCGCGGCCATTCCCCGAAGTGGAACCCGTTGCCGCGCCTGCGCGGCTTTCGTCCATCCAAGGCAACCCACGCGATGACCCAACATACCGACCACGGCGACTCCGCCCCGACCCAGGCGATCCTCGCCGCCCTCGCCAAGCGCGTGCCGAAGTCCGGCCTCGCCGAGGCCCAGGCCTTCGCCCGCGGCTTCTACCGCCGGATGGACGGCGACGAGTTCGGCCAGCACGGTGCCGACGGCTGGGCGGCGCTCGCCGCCGACATGCTCGAATTCGTGCGCACCCGCAAGCGCGGCAGCGCGCGCGTGCGCCTGTTCAACCCGACCCTGGCCAGCCATGGCTGGGAGTCGCCGCACACCGTGGTCCAGCTGGCCAACGACGACATGCCGTTCCTGGTCGATTCGGTGACCATCGCGCTGGCCGAGCGCGGGATCGGCGTGCACGTGCTGGGCCACCCGGTGCTGCGCCTGCTGCGCGACAAGGCCGGCAAGCTCAAGGCGGTGGGCGAGGGCGAGGCCGAATCGCTGATGCACCTCGAGGTCGATCGCCTGCCGCAGGCGGCGATGGCCGGGGTCAAGGCCGCGCTGGAACAGGTGCTGGGCGACGTGCGCGCGATCGTGGCCGACTGGGAGCCGATGCGCGATCGCATGCTGGCGGTGGCCGACGACCTCGCGACCCGCCGCTTGCCGGTGTCCGAGGCGGGTCGCAAGGAAGCGCAGGAGTTCCTGCGCTGGGCCGCCGACGAGCACTTCACCTTCCTCGGCTACCGCGAATACCGGGTCGGGAAGCAGGGCAAGGACGAGGTCCTGGCCGCGGTCGACGGCAGCGGGCTGGGCCTGCTGCGCGGCAAGGATGCCAGCCCGCCGCGCGCGCTGAAGTCGCTCGCCGCCCACTACATGCCGCAGTCGGGCTCGGTCGAGGCGCTGATCCTGACCAAGACCAATGCCCGCGCCACCGTGCACCGCCGCGGCTACATGGATTACATCGGCGTGCTCGGCTTCGACGCCAAGGGCAAGCCGGTGTCCGAGCAACGCTTCCTCGGGCTGTACACCTCGGGCGCCTACAACCGTCGCCCTTGGGACATCCCGCTGGTGCGCCAGCGCCACGACTACGTGATGGAGGCCTCTGGCCTTGATCCGTCCAGCCACAGCGGCAAGGCGCTGCGCCACATCCTGGAAACGCTGCCGCGCGACGAGCTGTTCCAGTCCGGCGAGGAAGAACTGGCGCAGACCGCGATGGGCATCCTCGGCCTGCAGGAGCGCGTGCGCAGCAAGCTGTTCGTGCGCCGCGACCGCTATGGCCGCTACTTCTCCGCGCTGGCCTACATCCCGCGCGACCGCATGAGCACCCAGGTCCGCCATCGCATCGAGGCGATGCTGAAGGACGCGCTCGGCGGCGAGCAGGTCGATACCACCGTGCAGATCGGGCAGTCGCCGCTGGCGCAGCTGCACATGATCGTGCGCCCGGTCGAGGGCAGCGCCGCCGAGGTCGACCTGCCGGCGCTGGAGGCCGGCCTGGCCGAGATCGTCCGCGACTGGCGCGACGGCCTGCGCGAGCAGCTGGTGGCCCGCCACGGCGAGGAAGCCGGGCTGAAGTTGCTGGACCGCTACGGCCGCGCGTTGCCGGCCGGCTACATCGAGGAAGTGAGCCCCGAGGTCGCGGCGACCGACGTCGATTGCCTCGCGGCGCTGTCCGGCCCGGACGACCTGCGCCTGTCGCTGTACCGGCGCAAGGATGCCGGCCTGCGCTTCAAGCTCTATCGCCAGCTGGACGACATCCCGTTGTCGGACGCGCTGCCGATGATGGAGAACATGGGCCTGCGGGTGATCTCGGAACACCCCTACCGGGTCGAGGCCGACGGCGTGGCGAGCTTCATCCAGGACTTCGAAGTCGAGCCGATGCTGGCCGGCGGCTTCGACATCGACGCGATCGACCAGAACTTCGAGGACGCCTTCGCCCGCATCTGGCGCGGCGACGCCGAGAACGATGGCTTCAACCGGCTGGTGCTGGCCGCGGGCCTGTCGTGGAAGCAGGTCGCGATGCTGCGCGCCTACTGCAAGTACCTGCTGCAGGTTGGGGTGCCGTTCTCGCAGACCTACATGGAGGCCACGCTGGCCCGGTATCCGCTGCTGGCGCGCCTGCTGGTGGAACTGTTCGAGGCGCGCTTCGACCCGCGCACCGGGCACGAGAGCGATGCCGAGATCAAGCAGGGCATGAGCCGCTTCGGCGCCCAGCTGAAGGCGCTCGCCGCCGGCGACGAGGCCGCGATGACCGCGCTGAAGTCGCTGGTCGCGGCCCGCGCCAAGGGCCGCGCGGAGCAGACCGAGGCCGCGCGTTCGGCCCTGCTGGGCCTGCTCGACCGCGTCGCCAGCCTCGACGAGGACCGCATCCTGCGCAGCTTCATCGGGGTGATCGACGCCACCCTGCGCACCAGCTACTTCATCGACTACGCCGGCGGCGTGCGCAAGGACGGCGGCCCGGCCGACTACGTCAGCTACAAGCTCGACTCCTCGAAGGTCCCCGACCTGCCGAAGCCGCGGCCGTACCGCGAGATCTGGGTCTGCGGCCCGCGGGTGGAGGGCATCCACCTGCGCTTCGGGCCGGTCGCGCGCGGCGGCCTGCGCTGGTCCGACCGCCGCGAGGACTTCCGCACCGAAGTGCTCGGCCTGGTCAAGGCGCAGATGGTGAAGAACACCGTCATCGTGCCGGTGGGCAGCAAGGGCGGCTTCTTCTGCAAGCAATCGCCGGACCCGGCGCAGGACCGCGATGCCTGGTTCAACGAAGGCGTGGCCTGCTACAAGCGCTTCATCAACGGCCTGCTGGACGTCACCGACAACCTGTCGGCGGACGGCAAGGTGCTGCCGCCGTCAGGCGTGGTCCGCCACGATGGCGACGACCCGTACCTGGTGGTCGCCGCCGACAAGGGCACCGCGACCTTCTCCGACATCGCCAACGGCATCGCCCAGGCGCACGGCTTCTGGCTCGACGATGCGTTCGCCTCGGGCGGTTCGGTGGGCTACGACCACAAGGGCATGGGCATCACCGCGCGCGGCGCCTGGGAATCGGTCAAGCGCCATTTCCGCGCGCTCGGCCGCGACTCGCAGAAGCAGGACTTCACCTGCGTCGGCATCGGCGACATGTCCGGCGACGTGTTCGGCAACGGCATGCTGCTGAGCAAGCACATCCGCCTGGTCGCGGCGTTCGACCACCGCCACATCTTCCTCGACCCGAACCCGGACGCGGCGGCGACGTTCAAGGAACGCGCGCGCATGTTCAAGCTGCCGCGGTCGAGCTGGGAGGATTACGACAAGGCGCTGATCAGCAAGGGCGGCGGCGTGTGGCCGCGCAGCGCCAAGTCGATCCCGCTGTCGGCGGAGGCGAAGGCGGCGCTCGGCATCGAGTCCGACGCCACCGCGATGAGCCCGAACGAGCTGATGCACGCGATCCTGCGCGCGCCGGTGGACCTGCTGTGGAACGGCGGCATCGGCACCTACGTGAAGTCGAGCCGCGAGAACAACGCCGACGTCGGCGACCGCGCCAACAACGCGCTGCGGGTGGACGGCAACCAGCTGCGCTGCAAGGTGGTGGGCGAGGGCGGCAACCTCGGCCTGACCCAGCTGGGGCGCATCGAGGCCGCCTTGCACGGCGTGCTGCTCAACACCGACTTCATCGACAACTCCGCCGGCGTGGACACCTCCGACCACGAGGTGAACATCAAGATCCTGCTCAACGCGGAAGTGCGCCGGAAGAAGCTGAAGCTGGCCGAGCGCAATGTCCTGCTGGCCTCGATGACCGATGAGGTCGCGCAGCTGGTGCTGAACGACAACTACCGCCAGAACCAGGCGTTGAGCCTGATGGAGCGGATGAGCCTGTCGCGGCTGGGGTCCAAGCAGCACTTCATCCGCACGCTGGAGGCGCAGGGCCTGCTCGACCGCCAGATCGAGTTCCTGCCCAGCGATGCCGAGATCGCGGAGCGCAAGGCGCGCGGCCAGGGGCTGACCCGGCCGGAACTGTCGGTGCTGCTGTCGTACTCGAAGCTGGTGGCGTTCCAGCAGCTGCTGGATTCTGACGTTCCCGAGGATGCGTACCTGTCGAAGGAACTGGAGCGCTACTTCCCGGCGCCGCTGCAGGCCAAGTACGCCAAGGGCATGCAGCAGCACCGCCTGAAGCGCGAAATCATCGCCACCGCGGTCACCAACTCGACCATCAACCGGATGGGCGCGACTTTCCTGCTGCGCATGCAGGAAGACAGCGGCCGCAGCCCGGGCGAGGTGGCCAAGGCCTTCACCATCACCCGCGAGACGCTGGATGCGCGCGAGCTGTGGGCGCAGATCGACGCGCTCGACGGCAAGGTCGCCGAGGCCGCGCAGATCGACGCCCTGCAGGTGATCTGGGAACTGCAGCGCGGCTTCACCCGCTGGCTGCTGTCGCGCCCCGGCGCGATCCCGGACATCACCACCGCGGTCGCGCGCTACCACGACGGCTTCCGCGACATCCGCGCGGGCGAGGGCATCCTGCCGGCCTCGCAGCGCCCGGTGTACGAGGCCAGCCGCAAGGACTGGCGCGCGAAGGGCCTGCCGGCCGCGCTTGCCGACCAGCTGGCGGCGCTGCCGTACCTGGAGGCCAGCCCGGACATCATCGAGCTGGCGCGCGAGCGCAAGCTGCGTCCGGTCGAGGTGGCGAAGGTGTACTTCCGCCTCGGCGACGCGCTGCGCGAGCCGTGGCTGCGCGAACAGGTCGAGGCGCTGAAGGTCGAGGGCCGCTGGCATGCGGTCGCCCGCGGCGTGCTGCGCGACGAACTGGCGGCGCAGATGCGTGCGCTCACGAACCAGGTGCTGGCGATGCCGGGCAAGGACGCCGACGCCAAGGTGACCGCGTGGATGGCGCGCGACGACCAGAGCCTGCGCTTCACCCTGGCCATGCTCGGCGAACTGGCCGCGCAGAAGTCGCTGGACTACCCGACGGCCTCCGTCGCGGTGCAGCGCCTCGCGCAGCTGGCGAGCCGCGGCTGACCCGCAACTCCGGCCGATGGACGCGTGCCATCGGCCGGCTGCCTGCCATCGCCCGCCGGCAACGGGTAAGCTCGCGGCATGAGCACGCCGCGCCTCGCCCTGCTGGCCAGCCCGACCGACGAAGCCCAGGCCGCGCTTGCGGCCCTCACGGCCCGCCACGGCACGCATGCGCCGCAGGACGCCGACGTTCTGGTCGCGCTCGGCGGCGACGGCTTCATGCTGCAGACGCTGCACCGGCATGGCGGCCTCGGCAAGCCGGTGTACGGCATGAAGCTGGGCACGGTCGGCTTCCTGATGAACCAGTTCCGCGAGGGCGACGACCTGCTCGCGCGGCTCGCCGACGCCGAACCCGCCGTGCTGCATCCGCTGGAAATGCTGGCGCAGACCGAGTCCGGGGCCAGCGTCGGATCGCTGGCCTACAACGAGGTGTCGCTGCTGCGGCAGACGCGGCAGGCTGCGCACATCGGCATCGAGCTCAATGGCCAGGTACGCTTGGACGAACTGATCTGCGACGGGGTGATGGTGGCGACGCCGGCCGGCAGCACCGCCTACAACTTCTCCGCGAACGGGCCGATCCTGCCGCTCGGCGCCAACGTGATGGCGCTGACACCGATCGCCCCGTTCCGGCCGCGGCGCTGGCGCGGCGCGGTGCTGAAGTCGGGCACCGAGGTGCGCTTCCGGGTGCTGGATCCGCTCAAGCGGCCGGTCAGCGCCACCGCCGACTCGCACGAGGTGCGCGACGTCACCGAGGTCCTCGTGCGCGAGTCGCGCGACCGCAAGGTCACCCTGCTGTTCGACCCCGAGCACAACCTCGAGGAACGCATCCTCAGCGAACAGTTCATGAGCTGAGCGCGTCGCAGCCGTTGCGACGCCGATGCCGCATCCTCCCGCCATGGACCATCCGCCGCCCCCGCTCGTCGTTGCCATCACGACCCGTGCGCTGTTCCACCTCGAGGACAGCCATGCGCTGTTCGAGCGCGAGGGCATCGCCGCGTTCGCCGACCACCAGCGCCGCCACGAGGACGACGTGCTGGCGCCCGGCATCGCGTTCCCGCTGGTGCGCAAGCTGCTGGCGCTGAACGCCGGCGCCGCCGAGGGCGCGCCGCGGGTCGAGGTGATCCTGCTCTCGCGCAACTCCGCGGACACCGGCCTGCGCGTGTTCAACTCGATCCAGCACCACGGCCTGGACATCCGCCGCGCCACCTTCACCTCGGGCGCGCCGGTCTGGCCCTACATCCGCCCGTTCGGCGCGCAGCTGTTCCTCTCGGCCAACCCGGACTCCGTGCGTGCGGCACTCGAGGCCGGCGTCGCCGCGGCGACCATCCTGCCCGCGCAGGCGGGCGAGCCGCGCCACCCGCAATTGCGGATCGCCTTCGATGGCGACGCGGTGATCTTCGGCGACGAGAGCGAACGGGTCTCGCGCGAGCAGGGGGTCGAGGCGTTCGGCGCCCACGAGCGGGCGCGTGCGCACGAGCCGTTATCCGGCGGTCCGTTCCGTGGCTTCCTGTCTGCCCTGCACGACCTGCAGGCCGCGTATCCGCCCGGCGACGACGCGCCGATCCGCACCGCGCTGGTGACCGCGCGCTCGGCGCCGGCGCACGAACGCGTGATCCGCACCCTGCGCGAGTGGGGGGTGCGCCTGGACGAGGCGCTGTTCCTCGGCGGGCGCGAGAAGGGGCCGTTCCTGGAAGCCTTCGGCGCCGACATCTTCTTCGACGACTCGCCGCACAACATCGATTCGGCGCGCCGCCACGTCGCCGCCGGCCACGTGCCGCACGGCGTCGCCAACGACTGACTCAGTCCGGCAGGCGCAGGCCCGCGAGCTTCCAGCTGATGCCGCTGCGTCGGAATTCGAACACGACGGGCTTGCCCTCGGCGTTCAGCACGGTGGCGGTGAACAGCGATGGCGAGACCCAGCGGGTGCGGGCATCACGCAAGGGATCCTGCGGACCGGGGTCGGTGCCAATACGGTTCCCCCCGGAGATCTTGCGGGCCAGGGCAGAGCCATGCATGAGCAACGCGATGCCCGTCGGCGAGACGATGGCGTCGATCGCCGGTTCGGCGATGACCGAGGTGACGCCTCCCACCGTCTGCGCGGTGCCGCCGGGCCCGAGGCGCTCCATCAACCCGCGCACGATCCGGTCCTGCACCTGCGGACGCACGCTGTCGCGCAACTGCTCGAAGTCGACGAAGCGCCACAACTCGCCGTACTCGCCGGATGCAACCACGTTGCGGATCCCGTTCATCGCCAGGTAGGGACCGGCGGCGACGAATGCCAGCAATGCCAGCAGCACGATGGTCGTCCCCGCCAGTGTCCATTTCGCTTTCCGTCCCATCATCCTGCCCTCGTTCCGCGATGCCCCGCCATCCTGCGCAATGCCAGTGCGCCCGGCAACCGTGATCAAACGATCGCGTCCTCGATCTGCCGGCCCCAATCCTGCAGGCGGTCAAGCAGGGCCAGCCGCGGGCCGTCGCCGGCATGCACCACGCGCAGTTCCGCAACCTGCGCGTGGAGGGATTCGAAAGTCACTTCGGAGAGCCCGTGGTCGGCCTGCAGGCGATGCCGGCGGTAGTCGTCCCAGCGCCGGCGTTCGTCGGGCAGCAGGCTGTCGGGCCAGTTGCGTGCGCGATAGCGGAACAGCAGTTCCGGCAGGCGCGTATCGCGAAAGGCGTACTGCGCCTTCGCCAGCAGGTGCGGCGGGGTGCCGCGGACCTGCGCCAGCAGGCGCTTGTCGCCGTCGCCGAGGAAGCCGTCGTAGAGGGCGGCATCGACGTCGACCGGCTCCGGGGGGCGCGTGCGGGCGTAGACCCTGCGGACTTTTTCGGCGATCGCCGGGCCGGCGGCGCGGACGCGGTCGGCGCGGCGCCCGGCTTCGGCCGGGTCGATCCCGAGCCGCTCGAAATCCGGCGCCCGCAGGTGGTCCCAGGCCACCAGCGCCGGGCACTTGTTGGTGTGCACCAGTTTCAGCGGGACGCGCAGCTCGCCTTCGGGGAGGTCGGCCTGGCGGATGTACAGGCGATCGGCGATCGCCTCGGCATCGAGGTCGAGCAGGGCATCCGGTTCGCTGCCGAGGTCCAGCACGATCACCTGCGAGTCGATCTGCGGATGCCACGCGAGCGGCAGTACCGGGGCCGCGCACAGCCGCGAGGCGGGGAACCGCTGCGACACATGCAGCACCGGCGTCATCGCCGCCACGTCGAGCAACGACGAGGCATAGCGCTTGTCGCGCAGGCGCAGGGCGTAGTCCCACAGCCGCGGTTGGTGGCGCCGGAACAGGCGGGCGACGCCGATCAGGGCGCGCACGTCGCTGAGCGCCTCGTGCGCGTCGCCGATGCGCAGGCCATTGTCCTCGGCCAGGTGCTCCAGCTTGAAGCTGGTCCCGCCGCCATCCTCGCGCTGGCGCCAGGCAATGCCCTCCGGGCGCAGCGCGTGCATCAGGCGCAGGGCATCCAGTAGGTCCCAGCGCGAATTGCCGCCGCGCCACTCGCGCTCGTAGGGATCGTGGAAATTGCGGTACAGCCCATGGCGGACGAATTCGTCGTCGAAGCGCAACGAGTTGTAGCCGGCGCTGCAGGTGCCGGGGCGGCCCATCTCGTCGACGATGCGCGCGAACGCGGCGGCCTCGTTGACGCCATCGCGCAGCGCATCCTGCGGTGCGATGCCGGTGACCATGGTGGCGTAGGGCGAGGGCAGCAGGTCGTCGGCGGGTTGCACGAAGAACGAGATCGGCTCGTCGATCTCCTGCAGCGCCTCGTCGGTGCGGATGGCCGCGAACTGGGCAATGCGGGTCCGGCGCGGGTCGGCGCCGAAGGTCTCGAGGTCGTAGAACAGGAAGCTGGCGCTCATGCGTGCGACCAGTCGTGCGGAACCGCGATGGCGTCGCCGCGGCGACGGGCGCTCGGGCGTGGCATCGATGCGGAGGCGGCCAAGGAGGGCCGCCGTCGGCGAATCGGAGCCGGATGCGCAGCCTGAGCCGCTGCACGATGCGCGCCCGAGCGTACTGTCGCAGGCGGCTTCATGCGTCCAGGGGCTGCAGCTTCGCCAGCACGGCGGCATCCACCGCGGCCCAGTCCACGCCCTCCAACGAGGCGAGCCCGCGCGTCGCGTCCTCCAGGATCACGCGCTGCACTTCGCTGCGGTGGAGCGCCTGCGAATACGGAATGCGCATGAAGCTGACCATCGCGTAATGCGGCACGAAGCGCCCCGGATGCCGCGCCTGCAGGGCCAGTTCGAGTTCGCGCTGCAGCAGGTAGCCGGCATCGTCCACCTTGTCGCGCATCTCGATGTAGTTCTCCAGCGCCATCCGCTGGATCGCTTCGGCGTCGGGCCGGCGCTGCGCCTCGAACGCTTCGAATGCAGCCGAGCGGTTGGGCGCGCGCTCAAGGTGCTCGGCCAGCGCCACGCAATCCTCGAACGCGCAGTTCATGCCCTGGCCGTGGAACGGCACCATCGCGTGCGCGGCGTCGCCGACCAGCACCGCCTTGCCGGCCAGGTGCCAGCGGTCCAGGTACAGGGTGGCGAGGTTGCCCACCGGGTTCGCCTGGTAGTCCTTGCGCAGGTCCGGGATCAGTGGCAGTGCGTCCGGGAACGCCTGCTCGAACAGCGCCTGCGCGGCATCGGCGTCGGGCACGGTCTCGAACGAGGGCCACGGCCCGGCATGCGGCAGGAACAGGGTGACGGTGAAGGTGCGCTCGTCGTTGGGCAGCGCGATGCACATGTAGTGGCCGCGCGGCCAGATATGCAGGGCGTTCGGTTCGATCCGGAACCCGCCATGCGCGTCCGGCGGGATCTCCAGTTCCTTGTAGCCGTGGTCCAGCCATTCGGTGCGTTCGCCCAGCGGCAGCACCCGCGCCATCTCGCCGCGCAGCGTGGAGCCCGCGCCATCGGCGCCGACCAGCGCCTCGAACGGGTGCGCGACATCCGCTTCGTGGTGGCGGAAATGCGCCACGTGGTCGACGAAGTCGACGCGCTCGAGGCGGTGGTCGAAATGCAGCCGCGCGCCATGCGATTCCGCGACCTGCAGCAGCACGATGTTCAGCTCCCCGCGGTTGATCGACCAGATCACCTCGGAGTCGTCGCGGCCGTAGCGCTGGAGCCCAGGCTCGCCCTGCAGCGGATGCACGTAGCGGCCGCGCATCATCACCGCCTGGCGCATGACCTCGCCGTCGGTGCCGGCCTGGCGCAGCGCGTGCAGGCCGCGCTCGGCCAGCGCGAGGTTGATCGAGCGACCGCCGGCATAGCCCTCGACGCGCGGGTCGCCGCGACGTTCGAACACGTCCACCGACCAGCCGCGGCGCGCCAGCAGGATCGCCAGCAGGGCACCGGCGAGGCCGCCGCCGACGATGGTGATCGCCTTCGGTTCAGTGCGCATCGCGCCACTCCATCGCGGTGCGCGCGAAGCGCAGGACATCCGCATGCGTGTTGTACAGCGGCGCCGGCGAAATGCGGATCACGTCGGGTTCGCGCCAGTCGCCGAGCACGCCACGCGCGGCGAGGTATTCGAACAGGGCGCGCCCGCGTTCGCGGCCACCGACGACCCGCAGCGACAACTGGCAGCCGCGCCGGGCGGCATCGCGCGGGGTCAGCACCTGCAACGCGTCGGCCAGGCCGGCATCGATCAGCGCCTCGAGGTAACCGGTCAGCGATTCCGACTTGCGGCGCAGGGCGGGCAGGGTGGCGCGATCGAACTGGTCCAGCGCCGCGCGCAACGGCGCCAGCCCGAGGATCGGCGGATTGCTGAGCTGCCAGCCGTCCGCGCCCGGGGTCGGACTGAACTCGGGCTCCATCCGGAAACGCACCGATGCATCGTTGCCCCACCAGCCGGCGAAGCGCGGCCGCGTGGTGCGCGCGTGGCGTTCGTGCACGAAGCAGCCGGCAACCGCGCCCGGGCCCGAATTCATGTACTTGTAGTGGCACCAGACCGCGAAGTCCGCGCAGCTGTCGTGCAGTTGCAGCGGCAGGTTGCCGACCGCATGCGCAAGGTCGAAGCCGACGATCGCGCCGGCGGCGTGCCCGAGCCGCGCGATCCCGGCAAGGTCGAAGGCCTGCCCGGTGCGGTACTGCACGCCTGGCCACACGATCGCCGCGAGCCTCGGGCCATGCTCGGCGATGGCGCGTTCGATCGCGGCCATCGAGATCGTGCCGTCGTCGGCGTCGGGCGCGACCTCGACCAGCGCCTCGGCGGGATCGAAGCCGTGGAACCGCAGCTGCGATTCCAGCGCGTAGCGGTCGGACGGGAACGCGCCGGCCTCCATCAGCAACACCGGGCGCTCGCGGGTGGGCCGGTAGAAGCTGACCAGCATCAGGTGCAGGTTGGCGGTGAGCGAGTTCATCGCCACCACTTCCGACGGCAGCGCGCCGACCACGCGGGCCAGCGGCTCCCGCACCAGTTCGTGGTAGGGCATCCATTGCGCCTGGCCGGTGAAGTGGCCCTCGACGCCTTCGGTCGCCCACTTGTCCAGCACTTCCTCGACGTGCGCCCGCGCGCCCTTCGGCTGCAGGCCCAGCGAGTTGCCCACGAAGTAGGCCTGCGGCGCGCCCGCATGCAGCGGCAGGTGGAATTCGTCGCGGAAGCCGCGCAGCGGATCGGCGGCATCGCGCGCCTGCGCGTAAGCGTCGGAGAACAGCGGATCGTCTTGCGCCAGGGTCATGCGAACCTCGAAGCCGGCAGGCCGAGCCATTCCAGCGCGGTGCCGTGGTAGAGCCGGGCGCGTTGCGCATCGTCCAGGCCGAGGCGTTCGATGCCTTCGCCCGGGACCTGCTCGCCGAGCGGGAAGGGATAGTCGGTGCCCAGCATCACCCGCTCGCTGCCGCAGGTGTCCAGCAGGTAGCGCAGCGCGGCGTCGTCGGCGACCCAGGAGTCGAAGTAGAGGCGCTGCAGGTATTCGCGGGGATTGCGGAAGTTGTCGGTGGCGACCAGGTCGGGGCGCATGTTGAACCCGTGCTCGATGCGGCCGATGGTGTACGGGAAGCTGCCGCCGCCGTGCGCCAGGCAGACCCGCAGCTTCGGCAGGCGCTCCAGCACCCCGCCGAAGACCAGGCAGCAGGCCGCGCGCGACTGCTCCGCCGGCATCCCGACCAGCCACGGCAGCCAGTACTTCGGCATGGTGTCGGTGCCCATCATGTCCCACGGGTGCACCAGGATCGCCGCGCCGAGCTCGCTCGCCGCCTGGAAGAACTCGAAGAGCTCGGGCGCGTCGAGGTTCCAGTCGCCGACGTGGCTGCCGACCTGCACGCCCTGCAGGCCGAGCTCGTCCATGCAGCGTTCCAGTTCGCGGATCGCCAGTTGCGGGCTCTGCAGCGGCACCGTGCCAATGCCGGCGTAGTGGCGCGGGTAGTCGCGGCAGGTCTGCGCCATGTGGTCGTTGAGCGCGCGATGCAGTTCCAGCGCATGGCTGGCCTTGGCCCATTCGCTGAACATCACCGGGACCGTGCTCAGTACCTGCACCTGCACCCCGAACTTGGCGTAGTCCTCGATCCGGATCTGCGGGTCCCAGGTCTTGGGCCAGATCTCGCGGAAGAACTTGCCGTCCTTGTAGATGCGATGGCGGCCGTCGTCGCCGTGGTGGATCACCGGGAAGCGCGGATCGCCGTACTTGGCCGCGAGGTCCGGCCAGTCGCGCGGCAGGTAATGGGCGTGGGTGTCGATCTTCAGCATGTCAGGTGATGTCGGCCTGCGAATCCGCGGCCAGCTCGTAGCGGCTGGGGCGCGGGTTCAGGGTGCCGCATTGCGTGCAGGTGCGCAGGTGGTCGTCGCGGTAGAAGCGCTCGAACACGCGGAAGAAATCCTGCTCGATGTCGACCAGGTGGAAGGATTCGGCGTACAGCTTGTGGTTGCAGGAAACGCAGAACCACATCAGCGCGTCGTCCTCGTGCGGCAGGCGCTTGCGCTCGATCACCAAGCCGACGCCGCCGGCGCTGCGTTGCGGCGAATGCGGCACGCGCGGCGGCAGGTAGAACATCTCGCCGGCGCGGATGGTGATGTCACGGGGCGTGCCGCGCTCGCCGTCGTAGTCGTCCTGCACGCGCAGCACCATCTCGCCTTCGAGCTGGTAGAACCATTCGGGGCCGTCCTCGAAATGGTAGTCGGTGCGCGCATTCGGTCCGCCCACGACCATCACGATGTAGTCCGCGTCGACGATGCACTTGTTGCCCACCGGCGGCTTCAGCAGGTGCCGGTGGTCGTCGATCCAGGCCTGGAGGTTCAGGGGGCCGGGCAAGGGCATGGGGTCACTCCTGCAGGTGGGCGATGCACTTCAGCTCGATCGCGATCGGCGTCGGCAGCGCGGTGATGCCCAGGGTGGTGCGGCAGGGGGCGTTGGCCGCATCGGGGAAATGCTCGGCCCAGACCGCGTTGTAGGCCGCGAAGTCGCGGGCCATGTCGGTCAGGTAGACGGTCACGTCCACCAGGTCTTCCCAGCGCGCGCCGCTCGCCTCCAGCACGCTGCGCACGTTGGCGAACACCGCGCGCGCCTGTGCGTCGATGTCGTAGGCGATGAGGCGACCATCGGCGTCATGCACGTTACCGGGGATGCCGTTGCTCGCCGGATCGCGCGGACCGATCCCGGAGAGGTACAGCGTGTTGCCGACGCGCCGCGCATGCGGGTAGCTGCCGACCGCCTTCGGTGCCGCCGCGGCATGGATGGACTGACTGCTCATCGATCCTCGCGATCCGCACGGATGCGCGCCAGCGCGGCGGCGTATTGGGGTTCCAGCTGGTCGGCGGCGGCCACGTCCAGCCCGAGGTCGTGCACCCGGCCGTCGCGCAGGGTGTAGACCCAGCCGTGCACGGCCAGTGCCTGTCCACGCGCCCAGGCATCGCGCACGATGGTGGTCTGGCAGACGTTGGCGACCTGTTCCAGCGCATTGAGCTCGCACAGGCGGTCGTGCTGCAGGGGCTCGTCGCCTGCACCGGCCAGCAGCCCGGCATGCTTCTCGGCAACATCGCCGACATGGCGGATCCAGTTGTCGGCCAGGCCCACGCGCGTGCTGGTCAGCGCCGCATGCACGCCGCCGCAGCCGTAGTGGCCGACGACCAGGATGTGCTCGACCTTGAGCACGTCCACCGCGAACTGGATGACCGACAGGCAATTGAGGTCGGTGTGGACGACGACATTCGCGATGTTGCGGTGGACGAAGACCTCGCCCGGCGCGAGGTCCACCACCTGGTTGGCCGGCACCCGCGAATCCGAGCAGCCGATCCACAGGTATTTCGGGGCCTGCTGGCGCGAAAGGCGCTGGAAGAAGGTGGGGTCCTCATGCGAAATGCGTTCGGCCCAGGCGCGGTTGTTGTCGAGCAGGTGGTCGAGTCGGTTCATGGGGTGGCGGCGCTCGTCGTGGTGGCGTCGGGCGCGGATGGTACCTGCAAGCGGCGTTCCGCCAGCGTGTTGCCGTCGCCGCCGGTGTAGCGCAGGCGGTAACCGCCGGGCGCGAGGAACAGCGGCGTGCCGGCCTCGGTATCGGCCAGCAGCACGAACTGGTCGGCCGGGATCGCGTCGTCGCCTTCCGCGGCATGGCGCGCCTCGGCGAGGCAGGGCAGGTGGCCCTTGCAGGGCGAGAAGTCGATGGCGACCGGCTGCCGGCGTCCATCCAGCGTCAGCCAATCGGGACGCAGGGCCTGGCGGTCGTCATCGGGGAGCACGATGCTGGCGTCGTGGCGCGTCGGCAACGTGCTCCAGGCGGCGTCGGCATCGCGCGCGAGCAGGACGCTGGGTACGCGGAGCGCGAACGCACGCGCCAGGCGCGCCTGCGCCTCGCCGTCCTCCCAGCCCATTTTGGTCTGGTCGAGCGCGAGCACGGGCAGGCCCGACAGGCGCATGAACTCGCGGGCCATCGGATCGGCCTGGCCGGGCTGGCTGGCGGCGTCCTTGCCGATGTGGCCGTAGCCGGCATGCACCAGCAGCTTGGCGTCGGGCTGCGCGCGTATGAGGTCGGCCAGCACCTGCGCCATGCCGGTTTCGCGTTGCTGCTGGGTCTGGTCCGGGCCGGACTCGGGTTCGTAAGGGACCAGCACGTAGCCCAGGCGGATCGCTTCGCGGATGAGCTCGGCGAACACCGGGTCGCGCGTGTAGTAACCGGTGTCGAGGGTGGGATAGCCCTTCGGCAGCGGGTTCGGCGCCAGCGTCTCGACCGCGAGGTGGGTGTAGCCCTGCGCACGCAGCGGGGCCAGCAAGGCCAGCGTCAGCAGGCGCGTGCGTGGCTGGTGGTGCGATTCGTTGACCATCACCACGCGCAGCGCCTTGGCCTGCGCCGCGACCCAGTCGACCGCCGGCACCGCGCGATGGCTGGCGGGCGTCGGCAATCCCTCCGGCGCCGGCGAGCGGTCGTGGTAGGGGAAGGTGCGGTAGGCCTCGTTCGGACGCCCCATCGTCGCCTGGCTCGCGGCCAGGGTCTGCGCCGCGAGTTGCTTCCACGTGGGGTTCGCCTGCACCTCGGCGCCCGCGAGGAAGCGGAATTCGTCGAATGGCGTCTTGGTGGCCTGCAGGCGCTGGAAGAAGGCGGCCATCGTGTCCTGCGCGTCGTCGCCGGCGAGCGCAGGTGCACCAATGGCCAGCAGGATCGCCGCGAAGGTGGATAGGCGCAGGCGATTCATGTCGCGATGCAGACGTTCTTGGGATCGGTGAAGAACCGCATCGCCTCGAAGCCGCCCTCGCGACCGAGGCCGGACGCGCCGGTACCGCCGAATGGCGTGCGCAGGTCGCGCATCAGCCAGGTGTTGATCCACACGATGCCGACCGCGAGCGCCGCCGCGAGCCGGTGCGCGCGCGCCAGGTCGCGGGTCCACACGCTGGCCGACAGGCCGTAGTCGCCCGCATTGGCCAGCGCCAGCGCCTCGTCCTCGTCGTCGAACGGCTGCAGCGTCGCCACCGGGCCGAAGATTTCCTCGCGGTTGGTGGCGCAGCTGGCGTCGAGGCCTTCGATCACGGTCGGCGACAGGTACCAACCGGGCCGATCCAGCGCGTGGCCGCCGCAGAGCACGCGGCCGCCCTCGGCACGCGCGCGCTCCAGCGCACCGAGGATCTTGTCGAAGTGGGCCTGCGACACCACCGGGCCGACCTGGCTGCCGGGTGCGAGCGGCGCGCCGACCTGCAAGGCCTGCACGCGCGCCACGAAGGCGTCGCGGAATGCGTCGTACACGCTGCGCTCGACCAGCAGCCGCGAGCCGCACAGGCAGATCTGCCCGGCGTTCTGGAAGGCGCTGCGGACCAGGGTGTCGAGGTGGCCGCGCCAATCGCTGTCGGCGAACACCAGGGTGGCGTTCTTGCCGCCGAGTTCCAGCGAGACCTTCTTCAGCATCGGCCCGGCGATGCCGGCGATGCGCCGGCCGACCGCGGTACTGCCGGTGAACGAGATCGCCTTGACCTGCGGATGCGCGACCAGCGCCTCGCCGACAGCGGGCCCGAGCCCATGCACGATGTTCAGGACGCCGGGCGGCAGGCCGGCTTCCAGCGCGAGTTCGCCCAGCATCGTGGCGGTGGCCGGCGTCACCTCGGAGGGTTTGGCGACCACCGCATTGCCGGCGGCCAGCGCCGGCGCGATCTTCCAGGTGAACAGGTACAGCGGCAGGTTCCAGGGACTGATGCAACCGACCACGCCCAACGGGTTGCGCAGCGTGTAATTCAGGCCGGCCTCGCCGTGGTGGGACTCGCTGGCGAACTGGGTCGCGGCATGGGCGAAGAAGCGCAGGTTGCTGACCGCGCGGGGAATCTCGATGTCGCGGGCCAGCGCGAGCGGCTTGCCGGCGTCCACCGCCTCGGCGCGGGCGAAGGCGTCGAGGCGGGCTTCGAGCGCGTCGGCGAGGCGCTCCAGGTGGCGGGC